>JALGWK010000469.1 GCA_025774205.1 bacterium | reverse complement strand
AGCGAGGCGGATGTTCTCGATCGGTACTACCAGACCGCACTTGAACACGAACTCGACCTGGTCGTGCGCGTCACTTCCGACTGTCCGCTGATCGAACCGGCCATTATCGATCTCATCGTATCGAGGTATCTCGAACAGGCCGATACCCTTGATTACGTCAGCAACATTGTCCCCGACCGCACCTACCCCCGCGGACTCGACACGGAGGTGATGTCGATCGAGGCCCTCAGCCGAGCCTGGCAGGAGGGTCGCGAGCCGCTTCATCGCGAACATGTGACACCCTGGATTTACAGCGAACAGGGTGGTTTCCGCATCCACTGTGTCCGGAACGACTCCGACCTCTCGCACCATCGCTGGACCCTCGACACCCCCGGGGATCTGGCCCTCCTTCAGCGCATCTACAACCATTTCAGGCGGGATGATTTCAGCTGGACGGAAGTCCTGACCCTGCTGGACGAGAATCGGGAGTGGCTGGAACTGAACCGCGACGCCGGTCCGGACTGAGCCCTCAGATCAGATCTTCGAGCCGGCCTTCTCTCCCTCTGAGACCGTGCCAGACACCTCTGAGCAGATTCCACACCTTGGCCATCCGGTCGCGTTCGAACAGCATGATCAGGATCACCGACTTCACGATCTTCCACCCTTTTACCACCACCCAGCCCGGCTCGGCAGTGAGGTACTCACGGGCCACCAGCACGACGTTCCGGCCCATGTAGTACCGGCGCTCGGGTGAGTGATTGGAGGTCTCGATCGTCCTGAAGAACGCCCGGTGTTCCTTCCGGACACCGATGGCGTGCCTCATCAGCGGGGCCCGGCTCATGATCACATGGAACCCGAGTCGGCGGGCCCGGAAGGAGTATTCATCATCCACGTGGTCTATGAAGAGAGCGTCCCGGAAAGGTCCGACCTCCGCGTGGCGATCGAGAGGTATCAGGCTGCCTGAAGTGATGACCGATCGTCTCTCGACCCAGGGAGGATCCGGGCCGGGAAAGGTGAATTCAGGGTGCTCCCGATCGAGACGGACGGCGAGGGTCTCCCGATCGGGGAAGCGGTCGAAGATGGCGGTCAGAGAAGCGACCATGTCGTCGTCCGGCTCGCTGTCATGATCGAAGAGCGCAACCCAGTCGAAGCCGAGTTCTCCCGCCCTTCCGACGCCCTGGTTCAGGGCCGTGGCAATGCCGTCATTCTCCCCGTTGAGGATCAGGTGTATCCCGGGCCGGAAGCGGATACCCTCCAGCATCCTGACCGTCGCCGGCGCCGATCCGTTGTCGATGATGACGATGGCGGCCACCTGTCTGAGGATGCTCACGACGCGATCGATGAGGGCATCATCGGGGTCTCGCGTGACGATCACGGCGCAGATTGTTTCAGGTCGGGGAGGGCTCATGATCATTCCGGCCGATTCAGGCGAGGTGCTCCCATGAAAGCGGGGTGCCCCGGCTGATGTCCACGGCCGCTTCGCGGCCGATGATCTCATCCAGGTGGCGGGTGTGGAGCCCGACCCCCGGACGGATCGAGCGGACGTTCTCGCCGGTGAAGGACTCCCCTGCTGCCATGTCCGCGACCACGAAGAGAGAACGACGGAAGATCCGGGATGCCTCCTCTCCCTCTCCCGGTCCGTAGGTGACCGATCCGAGAGCCTGCTCCACAAGGCGGACCCGCTCGACCATCTCCCGGAATTCCCCCGGTTCGAGTGAGAAACCGTTGTCAGGCCCGCCGGCGGACCGATTCATGGTAAAGTGCTTCTCGATCACGCGCGCTCCCAGCGCCACCGCGGTGAGGGGAACCTCGATATCGAGGGTGTGATCGGAGAGACCGACCTCGACCTGGAAGCGCTCTGCCAGGTCGGGGATCGCTCTGAGATTCATCATCTCCGGAGAGGCCGGATAGGCGCTGGTGCACTTCAGGAGGCAGAGCTGATCACAACCTGCCTCACGGGCCGTCACGACCGCCTCCTCGATCTCTTCGATGGTCGCCATACCGGTAGACATGATCAACGGCTTCCCCGTCGAGGCAACCGCGCGGATCAGGGGAATGTCCACGATCTCGAAGGAGGCGATCTTGTAGCACGGCACCCCCATCTCCTCGAGGAATTCAACGGCGGTATGATCGAAGGGGGTCGAGAAGAGATCCACCCCGGCCCCATCGGCGACCTCCCTCAGCTTCGGCTGCCACTCCCAGGGAGTCCAGGCCTCGCCGTACAACTCGTAGAGGGTCTTCCCGGCCCACACTGTACCTTCCCCGATCAGGAAGTGTTCATTGTCGCAGTCGATCGTGAGGGTATCGGGCGTATAGGTCTGCAGTTTGACGGCATCCGCTCCTGCCTCCGCGGCGGCCAGAACCATCTCGACCGCCAGGTCGAAATCGTGGTTATGGTTCCCCGACAATTCGGCAATGAGCAGAGCCGGTCGATCGGGACCGATTGAGTGTCGACCGATCTTAATCTCCATCATTCCTCCTCACCGTACTCGAGTTCGAGGTGGAGATGGATCCTGCGCCCTTCCGATTCAAAGTACACCCCGGGCCAGGGGGGGAACGTCCGGGCCCGGATCAGATCGATCAGTTCCCGGGTCGTGTATTCCCGGTCAGGATCGATCCGGTCCAACGCGGCCAGGTCGCTCAGCCCGTGGTAGGAACCCTCCCCCTTCTCGATTGGTATCGGGGAGAGCGTCCCGCCCTTCAACGCGGGCCACGAGTCGATGAAGAGGGCCAGGCCCGCCTCCTCCAGTTTCCGGTACAGCGATTCCCCCGTATCGGTCGGCTCAATGGGAACCGGCATCCTGGCGAGGATCGGTCCGGTGTCGATCCAGGCGTCTATCTCGTGCAGGGTAACACCCGCCGGTGTGCCTTCGATGATGCTCCACACGTTCGGATGGGCGC
>JALGWK010000098.1 GCA_025774205.1 bacterium | reverse complement strand
CGGTTGATGAATTCCCGGCCGTCTATGTGTATCGGATCGATCCACGTCTTTATACCCTGCGTGAAGAACTCAATTGATCCGGGTCCCGCAGCCCTGCCGGGAGAGGCCTCCATCACACGAGTGGGTGCGCTGAGCGTCGTTGTTGCGTATATTATAAAACTATCCACAACTTGTTACTGATGACCCAGATCCAGAACGCGCGCGCTCAGGCGCCCCAGGCAGGTGTCGTACTGTGCCCATTCGCAACATCGCCATCATCGCCCACGTGGACCATGGGAAGACCACCCTGGTGGACCACATGCTCCGTCAGGCGGGTGTCTTCCGGGCCGGACAGAAGGTTCGGGAACGGATCATGGACTCCGATCCGCTGGAACGGGAGCGGGGGATCACCATCCTCTCCAAGAACACCGCTATCTGGTGGCAGGGAACGAAGATCAACCTGGTGGACACGCCCGGCCACGCCGACTTCGGGGGTGAGGTTGAGAGGATCCTGCGGATGGTGGATGGGGTGCTCCTGCTGGTGGACGCCGCCGAAGGTCCCATGCCCCAGACCCGGTTCGTCATGCGGAAGGCACTGGGACTGGGCCTCACGCCGATCGTGGTGATCAACAAGGTGGACCGCCGTGACGCCCGTTCCGTCGAGGTCCACGATGAGATTCTGGAGCTCTTCCTGGAACTGGAGGCCACCGAATCGCAGCTCTACTGCCCGTTCCTCTTCGCCTCAGGCCGGGAGGGCTGGGCGACTGAGGAGCCGGATGGGCGGGGCCCCGATCTCACGCCTCTCTTCAAGACGATCATTTCTCACGTCCCGGCGCCCAGCGGAGATCCCGAGCTTCCCTTCCAGATGCTCGTTTCGACCGTCGACTACAGTTCCTATGTCGGTCGGATCGCCATCGGCAGGATCGAACGGGGTCGCATCCGGATCGGGCAGGCGGTCCGTGTGCTCCCGCTCGGAGAACCGGGTCCGGTGACCGGGGATGAAGGCAGCCTGGCGCGGGTCGTTCAACTGTACGGATTCCGGGATCTGGAACGGGTTCCCATCGAGGAGGCCTCGGCCGGCGATATCATCGCCCTGGCCGGGGTGGATGGGATCGAGATAGGAAAGACGCTGACCGATCCTGATCACGCTGACAGACTGAAAGGCATCGCGGTGGAGGAGCCGACCATCTCGGTGGACTTCTCCGTGAATAACTCCCCCCTGGCCGGTCAGGCGGGGAAGTACGTGACCTCCCGTCAGCTGCGGGAACGCCTCTTCCGGGAACTGCAGCGCAACGTGGCCCTGCGGGTCGAGGATACTCCGACGCCTGATGTGTTCACGGTATCGGGGCGCGGGGAACTGCATCTGGCGATCCTGATGGAGACGATGCGCCGGGAAGGCTACGAGTTCCAGGTGGGTCGCCCCCGGGTGGTGGAGAAGCTGGACGATACCGGTCGTCGACTGGAACCGTGGGAAGAACTGATGATAGAAATCCCCGAGACGATGATGGGCGTGATCATGGAGGGTCTCGGTCCGCGTAGATCTGATCTCCTGGACATGCGGGCCACCGACCGGGGTACCCTGCGCCTGCGCTTCAGGATCCCGGCTCGAGGGCTCTTCGGCTACCGGTCGGAATTCCTGACCGACACCCGCGGTGAAGGCATCATGCACCATCGTTTCCTGGACTACGCTCCGTGGGCCGGATCGATTCAGGGACGCCGGAACGGCGTACTGGTAGCCGATCGGGGCGGAGCCGCCGTGGCGTACGCTCTGAACAACCTGCAGGAACGTTCGACGCACTTCATCGGTCCGGGAGACCCGGTCTACCTGGGCATGATCACCGGTGAGCACATACGTCCCGGCGACCTGAACGTGAACGTGCTGAAAGAGAAGAAGCTCAGCAACATGCGTACCCATGCCACCGACGAGGCCATCCGGCTGGAGCCGCCGCGGGAACTCACCCTGGAGTCGGGACTGGAGTTCATCGAGGAGGACGAGTTGATGGAAGTCACACCGGTTGCCATTCGGCTCAGAAAACGCCAACTTGCTGCTGAGGATCGCAAACAGACTCTGAAACAGATCGCCGTAACCTGAATCCAGGTGAGCATTCGGTCATGGACAGAGAATCATTGCAGGTGGCACGCGGTTCAGATCTCTATACGCAACTGCTGCGATACATCAGGGAGCAGACGGAGTCCGTCGGCAGGGGTGAGCTGATTGACATCACCGATACCGTCGATGTGGCCAGGTGGTTGATCGATGATTATCATCGCTCGACCCAACTTCTCGAAACCGCTATGGGGTTCTACGATCCGACGGATTTTGTAGTATCGCACGCCGCGAATGTGGCGATCTATGCTCTGAAGATGGCCACTGATATGGGGCTGTCGGAAAGTGAAGTCGAGGAAACGGTGCTGGCCGGTATCCTGCACGACATCGGTTTCAGCAGGGTTCCCATATTTGGTATGGATGAGAAAGCGTTGCTGGGCTTTGAAGAGAATCCCGGGCAGGCGCTCACGGACGAAGACTACCGGCTCGTCAATCTGCATCCCGTCTATGGCCACGATGCCATAGCCTCCAATGGCTCACGATCGAAGCGCGTCGCGGAGATCCTTCTCCAGCATCACGAGAAGGCGGACGGATCGGGCTATCCGAACGGGTTGCGGGAATCTGAACAGCATATCCAGGCCAGGATCATCTCGATCATCGATACCTGGGAGGCCCTGATCCATCCCCGACCATTACGGGACGCGCTGGTGCCGCCAAAAGGGATCGAAGCCATCAAGAACCAGGCCGGGGGAGTCTACTCCTCGGAGATGCTCAAGGAACTGATCAATTCCTTCTCTCTCTATCCGGTAGGACACTTTATCCGCCTGGGGGATGGATCGATCGGCAAGGTCATTGAAACCCGGACGGACAATCCCTGCCGGCCGGTCGTTGAGCTCCTCTTCGATCAGAAGGGAATGCGGATCGATCCACCGATACAAGTGGATCTCAGGAAGAATAACCTGATCAGGATAACAGAGTGTCTGCCCCGCTTCAGGACGAATTGAGCCGCTGGACAGGAGTAATGAACCGGCAGCATCGATCCTCTACACCCGCGACTTGATTCATCCCCTGTTTTCCGGTGGCGGGGGAGCCGGCCTGGTTGTTGAAACAGCTTCAGATGTCACCCAAATCACGGTTTTCTCTTCATTGTTCACATCAACCACCAGAACGAACCAGTCAGGAGGGAACCTGGCGTATGAAAGCCATCTCCAGTTGGCTTCACTGGCGGGAGCCATCTGGATGTATGGCGATAAGAGATCGACGATATCATGCTGGCTGGTGATTTCGGAAGCGCCGGGGAAAGCGTTCTGATCATCATCCGCCTGGTATGCCAGGAATGCCTTCCGGATGGCCTCCATCTCACGCATAACTTCCTTGACTACATCCTGATCCTGTGGACCTCCCGACTCACGCCGTCCGGCAGGAGATGTGACGACGATGTTCGTCTGTTGCCGATCGCGTACCTTTGCCCTGAGTACAAACGTATCGGGATGAGCGCTCGTATATGACACGAACGTCCAGGAGGCTTCCGGGGGGTTAAATAGCAGAGCATACGGCGCAAGGATCCTCACAAGCTCCATGTGATTTGTTATCTCTGAACTCAGCGGGTAGGCAGATGAAGCATGCGTACTTCTGTAGATAACCAGCGCCTGCCTCACCACAGTCAGCTCAGCCTTGGCACCATCCAGCCTGGCCCGATTGCTGACGGGGATTAATGAGGCACATGAAGCCAGGGTAATAAGTATTATTGGCAATGAACGGACTGATATCCTTCTGAACATGAGAACATCTCCATGACTGAGTTATCACTATTGTAACAGAGGAGGAACAGAATGTGAATCGGGAGAGACCTGGAGTGACAGGGCGGGGTATGGGAACCGGGATGCTCCTTTGATTCAAAGGCTGGAGGAATCGATTTCCTGTTTGTTGATGCCAGTTTCTAATGTAACATATAGTGACCATAAAATGCATATAGTACCGATAACGATTAATATATTATACATAACAACGAATATCCGTGACAGTGTGGGTTGATTCGCTTATAATGACTGCTGTAGAATACATAAAGTTCTATTAATGGATATAAAGTTTACTGAAAGGAACATTATGGAGCTGTCAGGATTGAGTGACCGCGCCATCCTCCGGGAAATCGGCAGTCGTTTGAAACGCAGACGGCTCGAAATGAATCTGTCCCAGGAGGAAGTTGCCGGCCAGGCGGGAGTGGCTCGAGGAACGGTTGTCAAAATAGAGCAGGGGTCTCCGAGCGGTTTGCTCACCTTCATTCAGCTGTTACGAGTGCTGAACGCGCTTGAAGAACTCGAGATGTTCCTGCCGGACAAAGGTATCAGTCCCATTGAACTGGCGAAGCTCAGAGGTCGGGAACGCCAGAGGGCATCGGGCCACAGGTCGACAAAGGGGCGGGGAGACTGATCGTGGCCGCCACCACAGACACAGCCTGGGTAAGAATCTGGGGCAAGGTAGTCGGAGCGGTTGCCTGGAATGACCGGCAGGAGTTCGCGACCTTTGAATACGAACCGGATTTCCTCGATGCAGGACTGGAATTGGCTCCCATTCACATGCCTCTTGAAGTGGCTCGCGGCGGATCCAGGGATTTCTCATTCAGAACCCTGCCCAGAGACACCTTTTATGGATTGCCCGGAATGCTGGCCGATGCCTTGCCGGACACATTCGGCAACCGGCTGATCGATACCTGGTTGGCCCGTCAGGGACGGTCACCCGACGACTTCAGCCCGATCGAAAGACTCTGCTACACCGGGACACGGGCCATGGGAGCGCTTGAGTTTGAGCCGGCTTTCAAATCCACGTTGGACGTGTCTGTTCCGGTGGAGGTTGAGAATCTCGTTGAACTGGCACAGACCGTGATCAATGACCGGAGACAGGTGGATGTCAACCTGAGTGAGGATCCTTCCGAGGCGCTTCTGGATATTCTCAGGGTTGGTACTTCGGCAGGCGGCATGCGGGCGAAGGCAGTCATCGCTCTGGATGAGACCACCGGCGAGGTGCGTTCCGGGCAGGTGACAGCTCCAGCCGGATTTGATTACTGGATACTGAAATTCGATGGGATCGAGGGGGATACTCTCGGGGATCCGAAAGGGTACGGACGAATCGAGTACGCCTACTATCTGATGGCCAGGGATGCCGGGATAGAGATGATGGAGAGTCGACTCTACGCGGAGAGCGGCAGAGCGCATTTCATGACACGCAGGTTTGACCGACTCGCGGATGGCAGCAGATTACACATGCAGTCGCTCTGCGCACTCAGGCATTTCGACTATAGAAGTGCAGGCAGTTATTCATATGAACAGGTGTTCGAGACCATACGGAGACTGAAATTACCGTTTCAGATGGTTGAGCAGCAGTTCCGACGGATGGTGTTCAATGTGGTTGCGCGCAATCAGGATGACCACGCCAAGAATATTGCCTTTCTCATGGATCCGGATGGTACCTGGTCACTCTCGCCCGCGTTCGATGTTATCTATTCCCACAATCCTGACGGGCAAAGGACGAGTCGCCATCAGATGACCATCAATGGCAAGTCGGAGGATATCACTCGCGCTGATCTGATCCAGGTTGGCAGGGAAGCGAGCATAAAGAACTCCAGTGCCATTATTGATGAGATTGTCGAGGTGGTTGCCGGGTGGCCGGAATATGCCGGTTCAGCTGAAGTGACATCTGATCGAATAATGCAGATCGGCAGCGGACATGAATTACTCCCGGACTGGACGGCCTGGTGAGGAGCCGTAGAGGATGAATAGAAGGTACAGTGTATATGTGATCGAGCTTTCCGACGAAGCAGGGAAACGGTTGAACCCCCACCTCCCATGTGTGTATGTCGGTCAAACGTTTCGTACACCGGAGGAAAGGTTCTATCAGCACCGAAAGGGGAAGAAGTCCTCAAGGTGGGTGAAGCGTTACGGCATCAGACTGAGACCGGATCTATATGAACACCATAATCCGATCAAGAACCGAAATATTGCCGAGCTGGTCGAGAAGACGTTGGCAGGGAATCTCGCGGATGAGGGCTATACCGTGTTCGGCGGGCACTAGGTCACAATCCCTCAACCGAGTTGTAGGTGACTACGGTTTAACTGGTGTTATTCTGGCCGAAGTCACCTCGAAAAGTGTCCCCTCTTTATCATGTACTCGTACTTTGAGAATGAACCAGTTCGGTTGCGGTCTTTCGTAGGACACGAAGGTCCAGTCTGCCATTTCTTCGGGATAAATGAGAGCGTATCTGCCCACAACGGATATCAGATCTTCATGGGAAGTAATCCTTGCAGGTGCGGGAAAGCTGTCCCAGACATCTCTATGCCGGAAATAGTTCATGGCATATTTCACAGAGGAAAGTTCACCTCTTGCTGCTCGTATTGCGCTGGCATCTTTCGCAATTCTTGACGAGGCACAGGCAGAAAGAGCGAGGACAATGA
>JALGWK010000097.1 GCA_025774205.1 bacterium | reverse complement strand
GAAGGCGATCTCGGCGGCACTCTCAGCGAGGTAGTAGGCCTGGGTACTCTGGAAGTGACTCTGGGCGATACGCACATCGGCGGCCATGAGCAGGAGGAAGGCCGTACTCATCACTGCCAGCATCGAGACCAGGAGCAGACTGCCCACCAATGCCAGCCCCTGTTCCCGATTCCGGTCGGGGTGTGTCAGTCTGAACGTCACGGTGCCGTCACCGAATTTTCCAGAAACACGAGGTTGCGGAGCGTGATCACATAGTTGTCTTCCTCGACCCTGAGTTCAACCTCGACGTAGCGTGAAAGCCGCGTCCCGGAAGGTCAGTGAGAACGTGGCTACCTGTTCACTGAAGGTGTAGGTGATGCCGGAGTTGATCCGCCGGGTTATCTCTTCAGATGCCGCGTTGTAACGATAGTCGATGTCCTCGGGAACGCCGTCCCCTTCCTTGGGGCGGGTGATGAGGATCCTGTCATCGTCGGCCACGTAGATATCATCGGCGTACTTGATGTCATCCACCATCCTGACCATCGCCACCCGGCCATGCTGGACTGCCCGTGATCGAAGCCGCCCGATATCGTAGGCCGCAAAGGCCTGATTGAGGATGGAGTAGAGGACCATGAACATAACCACGGCCACAGCAGCTGCAATTTCGAACTCGATCAGCGTCAGACCCCGCTCATCTCCCCTGCGTGCGCGACAGAGCGATCTCACGGTTTCTCCGCCATGATCAGTATGAGGGTGGTGGAGTGGTTATTGTTGATATTGATAACCGTGACTTCGACCCGCTTGAGTTGGGAGGGCACCACGGTCGCATCCAGGGTTACCGGGTCGGCGTAGGAAACCTGGACGTCTCGCCGGTATTGACTGAAGTTCGCCCGTCCTCCGTTGCCGTCGAGCGGATTCCCTCCGGGATCCTGAGGCGGATTCTCACTCAACCCGTCATACACGTCGATGGAGTCCCATGATATCGATTTGATCTCCTCAAGGAGTTCCTGGGCGAGGTTCGTCTCAAGGGTCAGATCCTCTGCGCTCTGGCTTATACTGAGACCGAGGGGGAACTGGATGGTCACTGCCAGCAGGGCGATCGACAGGAACACCATGGTGATCATCAACTCCACGAAGGTGAAGCCGGCCTGGGGGGGGCGCGAATCGATCATGGCAGGACCGAGACCTTGCCCATCGGGTAGGTCATCAGCACGCTGCGGCTGTAGCCGGTCCTCGGATCGCGGATGGTTATGGTGACGTTTTCATAGGGAAAGCGCATGTCGCCCAGGGGGCTGATGTAAATGCCCCACGTTGTTCCGTCCGCATATCCGGGAACCATCGACTCGATCTCGAGACCATAGAACTTGCTGTCGGGATCGTTGAAATCCATCAGCACATTTTCACTGCTCTTCAACGGATCAGTGACATATTCATCATCGAGATCATTCAGCCACCATTGTGAGTTCGACAACCAGTAATCAGAAATGTCTTCGGCCTTTCCTTTCACCATGGCATAGTACCGATCTCCAGCGACCTCAGGACGGAACCGCACCACCACCATCTCCGAGATCGCCCGCTGCTGAGCCATCCGCATATCAGCCGCCAGTTTGCTTGCGGCCTTGTCCACCTTCATCTCCGGGATGATCTTGTTGAAGTTGGGCATGGTGACGGCGATAAAGACACCCATCAGACTCATCACGAGCATGATTTCAAGTAGCGTGAAACCGGACCGGTCACGGCTGACTCTCCGCAGACACTTCAATATGTTAACATTTGTTAACACTATCTATTCTCCGCGTCCCGGCGGCGAATCAACCAATCAGATGGTAATCCATTGATTATCAATGGATTAGAGATCAACTGAAAGCCCCGGAACACTTCAGTGTCGAACTGTCAGCAATGCTTTACAGTTTGTATCGTGTTTACTATCAGCAGGTTACAGTGGAGAACACCGGAAGTTGTAATGCAGTCTTTACTTGCCCCGTACATGACAGTTTCCAGGCGACTCTCACTCCCTGTGAAGCAGCGGCGATTGTAAAAAGTTTGATACAATTTGTCCATAATAAACGTTAAACAGGACTTGTTGTTCCTGTTTCGGCCTCCCTGAACGATCCTGAGTATATGCCCTGAAAACCCCTGTTCTCACGGTTTTCAGCCGTATACCCTGCCATCACGCGTTGACCGACCGACGGTGACGGGAGTAGATTCACGCGGGGCCAGCGACGCCGAATCGCCGCCTGGAGCACAGCCTCCGGTAGTATGGCACCCTGCGGCGGGACCGGCGGAACCTCAGGTAACAAGGCACCCTGCGGCCGGAGGGGGCGGAACCTCAGGTTACAGGCACTCTGCGGAAGGAGCGGGATACCATGGAACACTCCCTCGACAATGAACTCCTTGAGAGGGTATCAGCCGCCCTCGATGAGGCCAGGGGGCAGATGATCGAACTCCAGCGGGGTCTCTGCGCCCTGCCCGCCCTGAGCCCTTCCAGCGGAGGCAGTGGCGAGATGGCCAAAGCCGATTGGTTGATGGGGCGTCTCGCGGGCTGGGGATTTCCCGAATCCGAGTACTATCCCGCTCCGGATGATGACGTACCGGAAGGGGAACGTCCGAATCACCTGGTCCGTATACCCGGCGCCTCGAGCGACCGGACGACCTGGGTGCTCACCCATCTGGATGTGGTACCCCCCGGAGAGGAGAGCCTGTGGAGCGGTGATCCCTGGACGCTCAGGATCGAGGACGGGAAGCTGTACGGTCGCGGTGTGGAGGACAATCAACAGGGCATGGTGAGCAGCATCTTCGCCGCGAAGGCGCTCCTCGACGAAGGGATCACACCACCCTTCGACGTAGTGCTGGCCTTCGTGGCCGACGAGGAGACCGGCAGCCGTTTCGGCGCCGGTTACCTCATGGAGCACCATCGGGACCTCTTCAGATCGGAAGACCTCCTCCTGATACCCGATGCCGGGGATGAAGCGGGCGAAATGATCGAAGTGGCTGAAAAATCAATCGCCTGGTTCCAGTTCACCGTACGCGGCCGGCAGACTCACGGCTCCACCCCCGACCACGGCGTGAATGCCCACAAGGCAGGGGCCCATCTCATTGTCCTCCTGGAGCAGCTCTACGAGGATTTCCCGGCCCGGAACGATCTTTTCGACCCCCCGGTGAGCACCTTCGAACCGACGATGAAGAAGGCCAACGTGGAGAATATCAACACCATTCCGGGTGAGGATGTTTTCGCCTTCGACTGCCGGGTTATGCCTGACTACACGCTCGAAGATGTTCGCGCCGCGATCGAGGGTTATGCGAAGGAAGTGGAACTCACGTTCGGGGTGACGGTGGAGATCGAGACACCTTCGTGGCAGCCGGCCGCGCCGGCTACCTCGCCGGAAGCGCCGATCGTCGGGGCGCTGAACCGGGCCGTAAAACGTATCTACGGGGTGGATGCCCGACCGATGGGCATCGGGGGCGGTACCGTGGCGTCATTTTTCCGGAAGGCAGGGATACCCGCGGCGGTATGGTCACGGATGGATGATCAGGCCCACATGCCCGACGAGTACTGTGTAATCGATAACATGGTGGGTGACGCGAAGGTGATGGTTCACCTCTTCCTGGAAAGCTGATTCAGCGGGAGAGCCGGGTAGAGAGGACCGGGGGCAGCCGTGCCCGGTCAATGACCGGACACGGCGCGCGGATCAATGATTCAGGGAATGATCACCGGGTGAATGATGCTCATCGAGTAACCCTCTGATTCAGTCGCGGAGATCGGTGTCGGACCGAGATGTCTCACAAGATACTGGGCATCGCGGAGCCAGGCGAAGAGACCGAACCCGGCCACCGTGTGGGGCGCGGCGCCATCACTGTACGCGACCAATCCTTCAAAATAGAGCTTATCGCCGGGAACCCAGATCGCCGACATGGGGAAGGTGTGCCGCATAGCGCTGACCGCGTCACCCTCATGGGTGGGACCGGTCAGGGGGCTGCCGACCATCTCGTAGCCCCACTCGGCAAGCCTGGTTGTGAGACTCTCATAATCACGAGCGTGGTCGAATTTCCCTACCGTACCGTCAGCTACCCGGTAGGAGGTGAAATCACCGGGGACGAATATCTCGAGCCCGTTCGGACTCCAGGTGGCGTAGGTGGGAACCTCTGTGGTCGTGATGGGCAGCTGTTCGGCTCCCGTTCCATCGGGGTGGATCCGCCACAGTTCACATCCTGTACCTGAAGTGGCTCCCGCCGGAACTTTGGCGTAGAGGATCCAGGTACCATCGGGTGAGTACTCGGGGGTCCAGTAACTGAACGATCCGGAGGCATCGGTGGTGATCGCCGTCGGTGTGCCGTCGATGCCGTCCTGGACCACGATATCGAATCCGCTGTCGAAATCGCCATCCATATACGTGAAGTCACCACCCGCGTAACTGTCATCGGTTCGATCGAAATCAATGGAGCGCTGCTGGGCCCCGATCCCGTCCACCTTCTTCACCTTGATCCTGAAGCCATCGAGAATTTTGAGTTTCGTCCTGCCGAAACCGACGAAATAGGTCCCGTTGGATCGCCTGGCCAGATCGGGACTGGAGTAGTCATGAACCCCGGCGCCGGCGACCAGTACCGAGTTGGTACCCTGTACGTTGATGACCCGCAGTTCCAGGGCAGCGTTGTCGGAGGTGGAGGAATGCCCGGCGAAGAGCAGACTATTCGCAGCAATCGCGGTCGTCTGAAATCCGACGTCATCACCGGCGTTCAGGGCGCCACAACCTGCCAGCAGCAGGAGCAGAAAAGCCGTGACTGTCACTGTCCTCAGGCTGGATCGAGCGCGCATCTCTATTTCCTCTTCCATCGGGTGGAGCGGTGTCTGCAACAGACCGATCTGTTAACCATGAATATGTGGTGCCTCTGGTAACTGGACGTTACCCTCTTTATACTCGTTGACACCATGGTTCCTGCAAAGCCTTCTGCACAAAATTTGAATAGTGCCGTCCCCCTTGAGGAACGACTGAGAGGGCTTTCCGTTGCCAGTGAACTGCGGAAACCACTCGACGACGGACGCATCACCTGTCTGGCCTGCGCCCACCGATGCCGGATCAAACCCGGCGCGGCCGGCATCTGCCGGGTACGTTTCAACGACCGGGGAGAACTCCTGGTCCCCCACGGGTATGTCAGTTCCGTACAGACTGATCCGATAGAGAAGAAACCCTTCTTTCACGCCCTTCCCGGATCGCTCGCCTTCTCGTTCGGCATGCTCGGATGCGATTACCACTGCTCCTTCTGTCAGAACTGGATCACCAGCCAGGCACTCAAGAAGGATGCCCGGGAGGTGCCGATCCGGGTCCTTTCAGCGGAAGCGATCGTGGCCGCCGCCCTCGACGCCGGAGCGGCGTCGATCTGCAGCACCTACAATGAACCACTCATCTCCGTCGAATGGGCGGTCGAGATATTCAGACTGGGTCGTGAGGCGGGACTGGCCACCTCGTTCGTCTCGAACGGCAACGCCACACCGGAGGCGCTCACCTGGATCGAGCCGTGGATCGATTACTTCAAGGTCGATCTGAAGTCCTTCAGCGACCGGACCTACCGCACTCTGGGAGGCAGGCTGGAACCGGTCCTGGAGACGATCCGCGCGCTGGCGGACATGGAGAAGTGGGTCGAGATCGTCACCCTGCTGATCCCCGACCTGAATGATTCCGATGAAGAACTCGGGGAGATCGCTTCCTTCATCGCCGGGGTGTCGGTGGACATCCCCTGGCACGTGACAGCCTATCGTCCGGAATACCGGATGTCGGAACCGGGACCGACTCCGGTCACGACGCTTCTCAGAGCCCATGAGATCGGGCGCTCCTTCGGTCTCCACCATGTCTATGCCGGCAACATGCCCGGACGCGTCGGTGAGACGGAACACACTTACTGTCCTGCCTGCGGAACGATCCTGATCGAGCGGCAGGGATTCACGATCCGGGCCAACCACCTGCAGGGTGATCGCTGTCCCCGGTGCGGAACCGGGATCGCAGGACGCTGGGAACACGAATCTACACCCACATAAGTCGGTGATTCGCGTATATTTCTGGCCATCAACAGGTATGGTGATAACTGTTCCCGTAGGGATTGAACCAATAATCGTTGGAGTCACCGAATGAGCGTCACCCTCACAGAACTTGAACCTCATGTCGTCTGGAACTACTTCGACGAGATACGGAAGATCCCCCGCCCCTCGAAGCATGAGGAAAAGATCCAGGCCTGGCTGAAGGCCTGGGCTGAAGAGCAGGGCTTCACAGTCCGTGAGGACGCAGCCGGCAATCTGGTGGTCTCGGTTTCCGCTTCTCCTGATAGTGACGGAGCAGCTCCGGTCGTCCTGCAGGGGCACGTCGATATGGTCCCGGAGAAGAACCGGGATTCGGGCCATGATTTCCTCACCGACCCGATTGAGGTGGTGGTGGACGGTGACTGGGTGGTCGCCCCCGATACGACCCTCGGAGCAGATAACGGCATCGGCATCGCCATGGCCATGGCGGCGGCAACCGATCAGGGATGTATTCACCCAGCCCTGGAACTCCTCTTCACGATCGATGAGGAGACCGGCCTGACCGGCGCCACCGAGCTGGACGGCATACCTTCTTCGATATCGAGCGGAAGACCTCGTCCCTGCCCGAGGAGATCCAGATCTCGGTCCAGGGCCTCAGAGGAGGTCATTCCGGCGTGGACATCCACGAGAACCGGGCCAACGCGATCAAGCTGCTCGCCCGCCTGATTCTGGCAGGTCGGGGAGCCGGCATCGAATTCGATCTCACGACGATCGAGGGAGGAATGCTCCACAACGCGATCCCACGGGAAGCATTCGCCGGTCTCAGGGGGGCCGAGGGTTCCCTTGAACGCTTCAACGACGTGCTGGAGGAATGCACGTCCGAGTTCATGGGTGAGTTCGGCAAGATCGATCCCGACCTGGCGATCGAAATCACTGCCGGGAGTGTGGATGCCGAGGTCCTCACAGACGACCTGGCAACCCGCCTGATCGACGCTCTCGTGGCGGTCCCGCATGGCGTGCTGGCGATGAGTCGTGACGTACCGGGACTGGTCGAGACGAGCAACAACCTGGCAGTTGTGGCATTCACTGACGCCGCCATCCAGATCACCACCAGCACCCGATCGAGTGTCATGCCGGCCCTCCGCGCGATGACGGCGCAGATCAGAGCGGGTTTTGAACTCGCCGGCGCGCGGGTAGTAGACGAGGGCGGTTATCCGGGCTGGGCACCCGATTCCGATTCACACCTGCTGAAGACGGGCAAGCAGGCTTTTCAGGATGCCTTCAACCGC
>JALGWK010000468.1 GCA_025774205.1 bacterium | reverse complement strand
ACCCGGTCGAGAGCAGCTACATCCACAATCCTCGAGGGCCTGATGTTCATCGTGATGATCGGACCGAGGAACTCTCCCGGCACTCCCAGGGCAGTGAGCTGATCCAGGTCTTCCGGCGTTCCCGCTGATTCCATGCGGATCGAGACCTGAATGTACTCGCCGAGCACCTCACCCACGATTTTACCCCCGAGTGCGCTCTGCAGTCTGAGATCGAGCTTATTCCTTATCCGAGACTGGTCGATACTCGGCATTTTGGCGGCACAACCGCCCGTAGTGATCAGCAGAGCTGCAAGCGTTACCGTATGGCATGCGTGACATCGATATCGTCTCCATTCACGAAATCGGGATCTGGAGGATCCCTTCGAGCCGCCTGGATCACGGGGGCTCTCCCTGACGTGATCAGTGTAACCTGATACAGTGACTGAACGCCAGTCTGCGCCGTTTTCACCCCCCCCGGCGCCTGATGCGCCACGCGGGACATGAAGGTGCTGCACCATGTGGGACGAATGCGCCAGCGGTGTGGAACGGATGCGCCAGCGGTGTGGAACGGATGCGCCAGCGGCTGGAGGCTACATCTTCAGTTCCTCGAGGGGGTCTTTCCGCACCAGGATGAGGAGTGAGGACTGGGGGATGATCAGGAGCTGCGCCCCCTCATATTCGATCTCGATCGCCCGCTCCTGCAGGAAGAGGGCATAGTCCCCCGGCTGCGCCTGCAGGGGGACATACCTGATGCTCTCCCGCTCCTCCTGCGACCACGGTTCATCATCCCCGTACGGGTCGGGGATAGGATAACCCGGTCCGACCTTCATGATGGTCCCGCCCTGTACCTTCTCCTTCGAGCGGACACCCGCGGGCAGATAGAGACCATGGGAGGTCTGATCCGTTTTCTCTTCCGGGCGGATGAGCACCCGGTCCCCCACGACGATGATATCCTTGATCCCTGCCATCTGGTCCACTCCATCCTGCCCCCCGGGTCGAGTCGCCGCCGGGTCTGTCACGTGGTTTCTCCTGCCGCGACTGCGTAGTGTATACCGGTGCGGCGGCGGCGCCACCATCGATTCCGGGTCGGGAGCAACCTCTTCCGGTTCAGGTCGCGGGCGGCGACTGCTTGCGTGATGGCCGCCGGGGTAATAGGCTGTTTCCGGATACTTGGTGAAGGACCGGATCCGTATCGTGATCGGCTCGATCGAAAGGAAGAATTCCGATGCGTCCCTATCGCACCCTCGCAATCCCGTCATCGATTGTCGCCCTCTTACTGATAACTGCCTGTTCCGGTGGTCCGCAGGAACCGTACACCACCGAATCGGGGCTGACGATCCAGGTCATGAAGCGGGGCCGTGGCCCGGACGTGGTAAGCGGTCATACCATCACCGCCCATTACACGATCTGGCTGGAGGATGGCACGATGGTCCAGACCACGAAGTCGGAACTGGGTGGTCATGGTCAGCTCACACCGAGGAGGATCGGGTATGGCGAGGTGATCAGGGGCTGGGATGAAGGGATCATCGGTATGCGGGTGGGGGAGATCCGCAGACTGATCTGTCCCCCCGATCTGGCCTATGGAGAAGGGGGAAGTGATGAGTTGATCCCGCCCAACGCCACCCTCACTTTCGAGATCGAACTCGTCAGTGTGCGGTAAGACTTGTATCGGGAAGGTCCCTCAGGGTACATTCCCGGCGACTTTGACAGAACCCGACCGGACTGCAATGGAGCTTTGACATGAGCGATGATGTTTTCGGGACACCACCGGAAGAGACCCTGCCGGCAGAGACGACACCAGCAGAGACGCCACCAGCTGAGACACCACCCTCCGAACCAGGAGCCGACGCGAGTGGGGACGAAGTCAAGACGTTCATGGGGCATCCCCAGGGACTGAAGACACTCTTCTTCACCGAGATGTGGGAGCGATTCAGCTACTACGGCATGCGGGCGCTCCTCGTGCTCTTCATGACCGACCTGATCATAAACGGCGGTCGCGGCATGGATGTCACGAAAGCGACGGCGATTTACGGTCTCTTCACCTTCGGGGTCTACGCTCTGGCCCTGCCGGGCGGGTGGATCGCGGACAAACTGCTCGGTCAGCCAAGCCGAACGTCTCGGCGATCGTCGCTGACCTCTATCCGGAAGGCGGCGCCCGTCGTGACGCCGGTTTCTCGATCTTCTACATGGGGATCAACATCGGCGCCCTGGCCGCGCCATTGATCTGTTCTTTCCTGGGAGAGAACATCAACTGGCACCTCGGCTTCCTGGCGGCCGGGTTGGGGATGACCTTCGGTATCATCCAGTACGTGGTCGGGTGGAAATTCCTCGGGGATGCCGGCTGGTTGAAGGGGGAGGCCCGGGAACCGGAAGCGAAGGCCCGGGCCATGCGCGGCTTCATCATGGGGGTCGGGC
>JALGWK010000467.1 GCA_025774205.1 bacterium | reverse complement strand
GTTCTCTTGAAGGAACTTGATAGTCCGATTGTCAAACAGATACCCTCAGCCAGAGGTAGCTCTATCGACTCGATTCCTGATCCGGAGTGTCATATGAACAAGCCGCGATTCTCACGATCGGTTGTAATGCTGGTCGTCCTGTTCGGGATCGCCGTCTCCTCGGCTCCTGTGAAAGCCCAGGACCTGCGACTTACCGATCATGTCACCGAACGGGTGCTCGACAACGGCCTGACCGTCCTGATGGTCAGAAGGCCCCAGGCGCCGTTGATCAGATGCATCCTCGCCTACCGGGTGGGCGCAGTCAACGAACGGCCCGGTATCACCGGCATTTCCCATTTCCATGAGCACATGATGTTCAAGGGTTCCTTCTCCATGGGTGTGAAACCCGGGATGCTCAAGCGGGACCAGGAGATCATGCGCCAGATCGACGAGGTAATGGAAAAGATCTTCGAGGAGGAACTGAAGGTCAGAGGCCGTGACGAGGAACAGATCATAGAATGGAAGGCGCAGGTCTCCGAACTGATCAACACACAGCGGGAAGAGACCATGCTCGGTGAAGAGCTCTGGGGCGCCTACCAGGAAGCCGGTGGAACAGGTATCAACGCCTCAACCGGCCAGGAGATGACCCAGTACTACGTGACCCTCCCGAAGAACAAGATCGAGCTCTTCCTTGCTCTCGAAGCCGATCGCATGGTCAATCCCATCTTCAGGGAGTTCTACGCGGAGCGGGATGTGATCATGGAGGAACGCCGGATGAGTGAGAACCGTCCGGGTTACTTCTTCCGGGAGCAGCTCAATGCCACCTTCTACGCCGCCAGCCCGTATTCGTGGTCGGTTGTCGGCTGGATGTCTGACCTGAAGAAGATCAACCGCCAGGACATGATCGAGTACCGGGCCAGGTTCTATCGTCCCGACAACGCCACCCTGGTGATGGTGGGTGACCTGGAAGTCGACGAGATCATGCCGCTGGTCGAGGAATATTTCGGGGATATCGAGCCGCAGGGCAGGTCCCGCCGGGTGAGGACCGAGGAACCATCACCGGAATACTACCGGAGGACGGTCGGACCCGACTTTGACCCGCCCTACGTCGAAAAGCGAGTCAACGGCCGGGCCGCAACGACTCCGTCGGTCGAGGTCAGGTTCCACATTCCCCCGCTCTGGCACGACGACCTGGCGCCCCTCTACATGCTGGGTCAGGTCATGAGTTCGAGGACCGGCGCCATGTACACCGACATGGTCCTGGAGAACGAACACGCCACCCGGGTGTCGGCCAGGGCTTCGACCTCGATGTACGACGGTTCCTTCTCTATGAGCGCTTCAATCAAGGAGGTCCGTAACCGGATGGTGGTGCCTCCCGAACAGATCGAACGCGAACTGTGGGAATTCATCGAGCAGGCCAAGTCCCAGCCGTGCGAATCAGACCTGCTGCAAAAGGTAAAAAACCAGGTCGAGGCCAGTTTCCTGCGCAGTCTGAGCGGAACCGGGATTGCCGGATCGCTGGCGCGCATGGAAACCGCCTACGAATGGGAATTCCTGGAAGAGCAGTACCAGCAGCGCATGGCGGTAACACCGGAGGATCTCATGCGGGTGGCGCAGAAGTACCTGAACAGAGGCAACAGCGTCACCGGGATCCTGGAACGCGAACGTTAATCGTCCCCTGGACCTGACAGAGAGAAGGACAGAGCAATGTCGATGACACAGAATGAATGCTCACAGACGGGATCCCGGCGACGCTCATCCTGCTGCTCACATTGGCGGTTATGGCCGCCTGCTCCGGAGGGCGTGGTGAGGGACCGCGGCCGGAGGACTTCAGCTACGATCCCCTCGTGTTCTCCCCCCCCGACCAGGCAGATTACCGCACCCAGCTCTCCAACGGGCTGGTGGTCTATATTGCCGAGGACCACGAGATCCCCTGGTTCAGCGCCTCCCTGATGATGAAGACCGGACCGTTCCTCGAACCTGCCAACAAACTGGGAGTAGCTTCGCTGACGGCGAGGATCATGCGGACCGGAGGGACCGGAACGAAGACGGGTGAGGAGATCGATGAGAGGATGGATTTCCTGGCAGGCTCGGTCTCGGCAACCAGTCTCTCGGTGCATCAACGCGACGTGGAGGAAGGCATCAACCTCTGGATGGAGATCCTCACCGATCCGGCCTTCCCCGAAGACAAGCTCCGCCGGCAGAAGGAGAGCGCCCTGGTCGGCATCCAGAACCGGAACAAGAACGTCTCTCAAGTCGGTCGGCGGGCCTTCAATGAACTGGTGTATGGAGAGGACTCACCGATTACCGCTGACCAGACCGAGGCGATCGTGAACGGGCTCGTCCGCCGCGACCTCGTCAACTGGCATCGGAAGTACTGGGGCGCCAACAACGCGATCCTGATCGTTTCGGGTGATTTCGATCGCGCGGAGATGCTGGCGCGACTGGAGGAAACGTTCGGTCGGTGGGCAGACGCCGAGAAGGCGGTTCCCCGGATTCCCGATGTTGAGCAGGCTGCCACCGGTGGAGTCTACATGATCGAACCGGAGGTGGTTCCGAACCAGGGAGTGATCCAGATCGGCCACATCGGACTGATGCAGGACGATCCAGATTATCCGGCA
>JALGWK010000466.1 GCA_025774205.1 bacterium | reverse complement strand
CGATCATATCGGCGAGGGCGGGACAGCCGAGATGATCCAGAGGGCGGTGACCGCCGTCGTCGCCTCCGGCAAGGTCCGGAGTTATGACATGTGCCGGATGAGCGGCGGTCCGGCAGTCATCGAACAGGGAGCCGCCACCACCACCGCGATGACCGACGCGGTCATCGCCGCGCTCGACAGGAGATAACGATCAGGAGCAGGATATACCCGCGTGGCGGTCTGCTGACGCCCCGGGTCAGGGTACCCGGAACCCGATTGAGCTGAAGGAGATAGATGGGGAAAACAGCCTCACAGAAGATCCTCGCCCGCGCCGGCGGGCTCGATGAGGTGGCCCGCGCCGGCGGGCTCGATGAGGTGGTGACCGGACAGATCGTCACCGTCCACCCCGATCACCTCCTGACCCACGACAATACCGCCGCGATCATCGCCGGGATCGGTGATGAACTCGCCGCCCATGGGGTCGCCGACCGGGAGCAGCCGGTGATCGTGCTCGATCACGTGGTGCCCGCGAAGGACACCGCCACCGCGATTGCCCATGCCACTGTGCGAGATTTCGTAAACACCCATGAACTGCCTCACTTCTTCGATGTCGGCGAGGGTATCTGCCACCAGGTTGTCCTGGAACAGGGACTCGCCGGGCCGGGCAGCGTCATCGTCGGCAGCGACAGCCATACCTGCACCTACGGAGCGGTCGGGGCGTTCGCGGCCGGTATCGACCGGACCGAAGCGGCGGCGATCCTCCTCACCGGTGAAACCTGGCTGAAAGTGCCTCCCACCATCAGCGTGGAACTGACCGGCTCCCTTTCCCCCGGTGTGACTTCCAAGGACCTCGTCCTCGAACTGATCGATCTTCTGGCGATGGAGGATCGGATCACGATCGCCAACATGGGGGTGGAGATGGGGGCCAAGGCGGCCCTCTTCCCCGTCGATGAGGTAACCCTCCGGTTCCTTGAAGGCACGGGGAACGAGCCGGGAAACGGTCCCTTCGATTGGTCGGATGACGATGCGGAGTTCGAACGGGAGGTCATCCTCGACCTCGATCCTCTCGGGCCGGTGGTCGCGCTCCCCGGCCGGGTTGATGAGGTGGTACCGATCTCGAAGGCAGCCGGCACGGCGGTCGATCAGGTCCTGCTCGGAACCTGCACGAATGGTCGTCTCACAGACCTGAGAATAGCCGCAAACCTGCTTGAAGGGCGGACTGTCGCCTCCGGCACGCGACTCCTCGTCCTCCCGGCCAGCCGCCGGGTCTTCCAGGCGGCAGCCTCCGACGGTACCCTGGCGATCCTGGCCGGGGCCGGAGCCACCATCCTTCCCACCGGCCTGGGAGCCCACCAGGGGGTGCTCGCCCCCGGAGAGGTCTGCCTCTCGACCGCCAACCGGAACTTCAAGGGCAGGATGGGCACGCCTGAATCGGATATCTACCTCGGGAGTCCGCTGAGCGCGGCCGCGGCGGCCATCACCGGCGTGATCACCGATCCGAGAGAACTGCTCCGACCGGAGGAGGGCGGATCGTGACGATCTGGAAATACGGCGACGACGTGAACACCGACCAGCTCTTCCCCGGGAAATACGTCTACAGCTGCAGCACCCCCGGGGAGATCCGTCCCCACCTGCTCGAAGACCTCGATCCCCGTTTCACAGAGGAAGCGCGCGAGGGAGACCTCATCGTGGCCGGCCGGAACTTCGGCTGCGGTTCGAGTCGCGAACAGCCGGTAGTCGGTTTCAGGTCGGTCGGGATCGCCGCCATCATCGCCATCTCCTTCGCCCGGATCTTCTACCGGGCCGCGATCAACCAGGGGCTCCTGCTGATCGAGTCGGCCGAGGTCGTCGAGGCGTGGCAGGAGGGCGATTCGATCGAGATCGATCTCGAAGGGAGCCAGGTTCTGGTGAACGGTCACAACTACCCGATCCCCCCCCTGCCCCCCATACTGCTGGCCATCCGTAACGCCGGGGGACTCCTCCCGGCAGTCCGGGCCCGCCTGGCCGGAGAGAGTGAACCGAACCGATAACCGGAAGAGTCGAGTACGCGGGTGAAACGGTATTCCGGGCCCTCGACATCGTCGGTGGTGTGCCCGCGTCTCCGACGCTGGGCGAAGAGGTGGTTTCTGTGGTAGAGTGGGTCGATGGCACGCTGATCGACACAATCCACCGAGTTGAGTGATACCGGTGACGGGAGAATCGGTCATGGGATCGGACGGAACCGGGAAGGACCAGATGAAGACGCCGACCGGGATCGACCTCGATAATGTAGCGGGCGTGGGAGAGATCCTCTCGCTGCTGCTCGACAACACCCCCGATGCCATCTATCTCCTGGTGGGTCAGCATTTTCCCCTCATCAACACTGGTTTCCAGAACCTGCTCGGGGTCACCCTCGATGAGGTCAATTCACCCGATTTCAACTTCCTGGACCTGGTCGCTCCCGAGAGTCGCGGGATGGTCATCGAGCGGGCGAAGAAGTACGACCGGGGAGAACCGGTCGATCCGGAGTACGAGTTCAAGGCCCTCACAAAGGACGGACGAGAGCTGTACGTGAGGACCAACACCGCCCGGATCAGGTTCCACGGGGAGGACGCCACCCTGGGGATTATCCGGGACATCACCGAACGGAAAAAGATCGAACTCTCCCTCCAGGAGAGTGAGGAGAAGTACCGGACCCTCGTGGAGCGGGCTACCGACGGGATTGCCATCATCCAGGACGGAAAGCTCATCTTCGCCAACGAACGTGTCGCAAGCCTGCTCGGCTACAGGGCGGAGGAACTGCTGGAACAACCGATGTACGAGTTTATCCACCCCGATGTCCGGGAAGAGATCATGGCCCGGTATGAGAGCCGGATGCGGGGCGAGGAGGTCCCGACGGTCTATGAGACGGCCTTCCTGAAGAAGGACGGGAGCAAGACCTGGGGCGAGGTGAATGCCGCCATCATCAGCTACATGGACCAACCGGCCAACCTGATAATCGTCCGGGACATCGACGAGCGGGTGAAGGCCGAGGAGGAACTCCGGGAGAGCGAGGTCTTCCTCGACAGCGTCTTCGACAGCATCCAGGACGGTATCAGCGTCCTCGACAGCGATCTGACGATCCGCCGGGTGAACCCGATCATGAACAAGTGGTACGCCGAGAACCGTCCCCTGGAAGGGAAGAAGTGCCACGAGTGCTACCACAACAGCGACACCCCCTGTGAGCCCTGCCCC
>JALGWK010000096.1 GCA_025774205.1 bacterium | reverse complement strand
AGAAGACCCGACAGCCGGCAAGGACCGCCCCCTGCAGGATCGCTTCGTTCCCTTTCACGAATCGCACCGGCATGGCTAACCCTCCTCCTTCTGCTTCTTCGGCTTCTTCGGCGGTTTGTAGACGGTGATGGCGCCGGGTTCCGGACAGGCGTAGAAACAGACGCCGCATCCGGTACAGCCTTCACCGGTGTATTCAGCCGGATGGAACCCAAGGTGGTTCAGGGATTCGGAAATGATGAGGACGCCGGTGGGACAGACATACGTGCAGAGATTGCACCCTTTGCACATCTCGGAGTCGATGATTACATCAGGTCCGATGATGGCAGGGTCCTTGTCATCTGGCGCGCTGGACACTGGTGGATCTCCTCTCACCATGATGCACTTCGAGCGGGCTTGCGGTGCCAAGATAGGAAATAATCCCTGCTTCGGGAAGAGGCAGGAGTGTAACCCCGCGACTACAATTCAGAGACTCCGACTGCTACCGCGATCGTGCGCGTCCTCCCGATGGTGGAACCGGATCACCGCTTCCGGCCCCTTGCCCTGCGTTACCTTTCGCCCTCCCCCTCCTTCTCTCCCTCTTTCTCCTCCTCCTTCTTCGGCGGCGCCGGGTACTCGTAATCGGTGAGACCCCGCACCCACTTCTGCATCCATTCGATCTCCTCGGTGGAGCGGACCCGCTGGTGCTTCATCTTCCCGAGACCGTGCGGTTCTCCAGGGAAACGGACATACCGGGTCGGCACGCCATGCTGCTGGAGACCGGCGAAGAAGTTCATGCTTTGGGCCGGCGTGTCGGTGGTGTCGTTGTCGCCGTGCAGCACCAGGGTCGGTGTGGTTACCTGGTCGACATGGGTCAACGGACTCTTCTCGCGCCATTCGCGTGGATTCGACCAGGGATCGCCGCCGATATACCAGAGGGTGACGTCGTAGTTGAAACCGGGACCGAACTCACTCGTCCAGTCACTCACCATCGCCCCCACGCTCGCGGCCTTGAAGCGGTCGGTCTGCGTAACAGTCCAACCGCCGAGGATCCCGCCGTACGACCAGCCGTTGAGCGCGAGGCTGTCCTCGTGGGCTACCCCCCGCTCGATCATGGCGTCCACCCCGTTGATGAGATCGAAATAATCCCCACCGCCGATGTCCTGGATGTTCCCCCGCATCAGTTCGTCGGTGTAGCCGGTTGAGCCCCTGACGTTCGGTGAGAGCTGGGCGTAGCCGAGACCCGCCCAGACCTGGTTGGTGACCGAGAAGGAGTTGGAAAAGGCCCCGGCCGGTCCGCCGTGGATATGGAGCAGAAGCGGGATCGCGGTCGGGTCGGACGTATCGTACCCGGGCGGCAGGTGGAGCAGTCCCTCGATGGTGAAGCCGTTCCGGCTCTGCCACTGCACCACCTCGACCGAACCGAGTTCGATCTCCTCGGTGATCCAGGGGTTCGCCTCGGTGACGCGATACTGGTTGTAGCTCCGGCCGTCGAGGGTGCCGATGTAGAGATCGGAGGGAGTGGTGAAGTCCTGGTAGCTGTAGGCGATGGTCTGCCGGTCCTTCGACCATGAGGACACCCTCATCAGGCCGTCGGTCTCGGCAAGATTCTCGATCCTCCCGGTCGCGATCTCGAGCCGCTGAGGATAGCGTGCAGTTCCCCAGCCGCCGCTGTAGTAAAGGTATCGACCATCGGGGCTGAAGAGCGGTCCGCCCAGCGGCCCTTCATGCTCGGCCGTCAGGTTGCGTACCTCCTTCGTCGCCGTGTCCATCATCCAGAAGTCGCCGTTGCCCGCGTCCCATTCCTCGAGGCTCACTGCCCGGAAGACGATCTGCCGGTTGTCAGGCGCCCAGACCGGACCGCCTTCGGGCGATTCGTTTTCCGTGAGCCGCGTGATCTCCTTCGTTCCGATATCGAGGAGGTAGAGTTCGGAGAGCCCGCCGGTGTTCCTCAGGTTGTCAGGCCGGGCGGAGAGCACGATTCGCTTCGAATCGGACGAGATGTCGAACCCGCCGATGCTCCACTCCCGTTCGGTGAGCCGGGTCATCTCCTTCGATTCCGGATCGAAGTGCCACAGGTTCGACCAGGTGCTCCTCCCCTGCCCGTTCGGTCCCTCGTTAACATAGATGTGGTCATAGCCCGCCTTGACTTCCTTATCCAGGTCCTCATCCTTCTCGGTCTTCCGGAAGATGAAGAAGGTCCCGTCAGGTGAGAGTGTCCACGAACCCTGGCTCTCCTTGAACTCGGTCAGGACCAGCGCTTCCCCTCCCATCAGGGGCATCTGGAAGATCTGGTTGACCTTCTTGCCGCCGACCTCCTTCTGGCGGGAGAAGTAGAGGGAACGGGAATCGGGAGCCCAGGTGAAGCCGCTCCCTCCAGCCTCGCCGATGAACTGAAAGGGCTCGGTGGCGCCATCGGGGGAGGCCAGCCACCAGGTGGTCTTCGTCTTGTCTTCGACGTAGTCACGTTCGCGCAGAGAGTAGATCACCCACTGACCGTCGGGGGAGATGACCGCTCCGCCCACGCTCACCATCCGGAAGGAATCATCGACTCCCATCGGTCTGCGCTCGTTCTGGGCTGCCGCCGGCAGGAGGGGCAGGATCGAGATGAGCATGGCCAACAGGAGGGGCAGGATCGTGATGAGCGTGGCCAGCAGGAGTGAACGGGATCGAACAGCAGGTCCTCGATGGTTCATCGGGGCGTTCTCCTTCTCACGGGTATCAGGAGCTCACGGGTATTCGGAGCCGTCATGCATGACCTTCATCGGGTTCGTTCCGCCGATGAAAAGATACTCCCTCCCTCGACGTCGTGAAGGTCGGACTGGATGCGAGGCGGGGGCTCGGTTACTTTGTTCGGACTCCAGTGCAGGTACACCGTGCCCCCCGTTCACTGAATGAGGCCACCATGAGAAAAGCAGCAGCTACCATCCGGGGATCGTTTCTTCCGACGATCATGATCCTGTCGCTCGTTCTGGCGATCCCGTCACAGACAGATGCTCAAGGTCGTACACCGGAACAGAGAGACGCATTCCAGGCCCTGACCGCGATCGAGGATCCGGCCGCCAGAATCGAAGCCGCCGAGGACTTCATCGCGAAATGGCCGCAGTCCGGCTACGTGGTCTCCTGTCTCCAGGTCGCGATGAGCTCGGCCGCCGAGATCGATCCGGGATCTGATCTCGTCATCGATTACGCCGAACGGTATATCGAGGCGTACTCGTCACGGGGCGAGGCGCTCGCGTACGCCTACGCGGCGCGACAGTTGAACGAACTTGGTGCCGGGTCCGGGAAGGTGGATGAATACATCTCCAGGGCGCTGGAGCTGGCGGAGGACGGCACCAATGACCGCACGCAGTCAGCGGTTTTCTCGACCGCCGCGACCATCTTCGCCGCGAAGGACGAGGTCAACCGGGCGATCGATTACCAGCGGAAGGCGATCGCACTCACCCGTCCCAACCAGCAGGGCAGGGCCAATGTTATCCTCGCCGGATACCTGGTGAAGGCCGGACAGCTTGATGAGGCTGAAGGGTATCTCGTCGGCGCTCTGCTGCAGATGCCGGATGACCAGACCACGAGAGAAGCCTTTGACAGTCTCGGCGAGCAGCAGGCCGGGAGCGGTGGATTGCAGGCCTGGACCACCCGCGTTCTCGGCGTGGGAGCCGACCGCATGCTCTCCGAATCCGAGGACGAACTCGAGACAAAGCAGACGCTTGCTGTCGCCTTCGCCAAGCTCGGTGTGCTCATCGACCGTGCGAATCGCTACGCCGAGGAGATCGCTGCTTCGGTTTGGCCGGAAGCCGGAGGGGCTGCCTACCTGGATGCCCGGACCGCGGTCGGCCAGGTCCGACTGGCCGTCGGCAACCACCGGGGAGTGTTCGAGGCGCTCGAACCGGTCAGAATGCTGGCCGGGCCCTACGATTATGAGCTCCACCTGGCCCTCGGCACATCGCTCGAGGCTCTTGGTCAGGACGAGGCCGCCATCGCCGAGTACATGGAAACCGCGGCCCTGCT
Organism: bacterium; assembly: GCA_025774205.1. Lineage (GTDB taxonomy): Bacteria > Blakebacterota > Blakebacteria > Blakebacterales > Blakebacteraceae > Blakebacterum. The sequence goes on along the minus strand of JALGWK010000096.1, from coordinate 3,222 downwards.
GAATTACCCGCCCATCATGGAGCGTCTCACGCCGCTCTGGGAAAAAACACATCCCGGAGAGAGCCTGGAAGACTACCGGGCCAAACTGCGTGAACAACTCGAGTCGTGGCACCCTGAAGAGGCTTACGACGTACCGTCCGACTGGACCGGCAAGGTGGTGCTGGCCGAACTCTTCACCGGTTCCGAGTGCCCGCCGTGTGTGGCCTCCGACCTCGCCTACGACGGCCTGATCGCCTACTACCCGAGGACGGTCGCCGCGGTTCTGGTCCATCACCTCCACATCCCCGGACCCGACCCCATGACCAACTCCTGGACCGAAGACCGCCAGGAATTCTATGGCGACGTTATCGGCGGGACACCCACCTCGATCTTCGATGGAACCGATTCATCCGTCGGAGGTGGCGGCGCAGCCGCCGGCAAGGGGAAATTCGGTGCCTACGGCTGGACCCTGGAACAGCACCTGGCCGAGGTTCCGCAACTGTCGATCGACCTGAAGGGCAGAATCTCCGGTGGTGACGTCAGGATGGATGTCTCGGTGAAGACCACCGATTCCGAGTTGAAGGGCAACGAGAACCTCCGCCTGCGGGTGGTGCTGGCCGAGAAGGAAATACACTACGAGGGCGGTAACGGCGTGGCCGAGCACCGGATGGTGGTGCGCTCCTTCATCGGAGGACATGAAGGCTACGCGCTCAGGCCCAACGGAAAGGTCCGGGTCCGGGAGACTCTCGATCTGACCCAGCTCCAGGAGGTCCTGCTCAGCTACCTGACCGACTGGGAGGCGGAGAACGCCGACCGCTTCCGCAACGGCCCCGGTTTCAGCCGGAAGATGAACGAGATCGACCCGGGTCAGCTGGTACTGGTAGCCTTCGTACAGAACGAAGAGACCAAAGAGGTGTATCAGGCCAGTGTTTTCGATCTGAGATAGAACCCGCGAGAACCAGGAGCAGACCATGACGAAGCGGAGACAGACCGATCGTCGGACGTTTCTCAAAGGCGCGGTCGCGGCGGCGGCCTCAGTCACGATCGTGCCCCGCACTGTACTCGGCGGAACGGGATTCACAGCGCCGAGCGATGAACTCACCAAGGGGATCATCGGCGTGGGCGGGATGGGGAGCGGTCACATCGATTACGAGGGTTCCCGACTTCTGGCAGTCTGTGACGTGGACAGCCAGCATCTGGCCGGCGCCATCGAGAAGGCGGGCCCGGGAGTTGACGGTTACCACGACTTCCGGGAGGTGCTGGCCCGACCCGATATCGACATCATCCACATCGCGACCCCGCCCCACTGGCACGGACTGATGACGATCGCCGCCGCCGAAGCGGGCAAGGACATCTGGTGTGAAAAGCCGATGACCCGCACCATCGGCGAGGGGAAAAAGGTGGTCGAGGCAGTCCGCCGGAACGGCCGGATCTTCCGTCTCAATACCTGGTTCCGGTTCAGTGGCGGCTTCTACGGTATGCAGACCACCGTCAGTGAGATCCGCAAGGTCGTGGAGAGCGGCATGCTCGGCTGGCCCCTCAAGGCCACCGTGAGCGCCACCACCGGCTTCGACTGGAAGTTCTACTGGAGCGGGATGACCCACCAGGTACCTGAACCGGTACCGCCCGAACTCGATTACGACTTCTGGCTCGGCCCCGCCCCTGTCAAACCGTACCACCCCCACCGGGTGCACGGTTCTTTCCGGGGCTACTTCGACTACGACGGCGGCGGACTCGGCGACATGGGCCAGCACTACATCGACCCGATCCAGTACCTGCTCCACAAGGACGACACCAGCCCGATCGAGATCGAGATCGACGCCCCGCAGCAACACCCTGACGCGGTCGGTTCCTGGCGACGGATCACGTACCGGTACGAGGACGGCTGTGAGATCATCCTCGACGGTGAGGACCGGGACAAGGACGCGGCCTACCTCGAAGGTCCGGAGGGGAAACTCTTCAGAGGCTTCACCTCCGATATCCCCGGTTTCGAGCAGAAGTTGGCCCAGCTTCCGGAACCCGAACCGCAGGTGACAGACTTCCACGAGGCGATCCGGAACCGGCAGCCCTTCGCCCTGAACGAACGGAACGGACACCGGTCGTGCACGATCGTCAATCTCGGGGTGGTAGCCCTGCAGCTCCGCCGGTCGCTCCGATTCGATCCCGTCACCCAGCAGTTCATCGGTGACCCTGAGGCCGATCGCCTGATCGATCAGCCGATGCGGGCACCCTGGCACCTGTAGAGAGGAATGATCCGATGCATGCTCTGAAGAACCGTATCTTCTTTCCTCTCGCCACGGTCATGCTCGTCTCCGGTCTGGCCGCCTGTGCCTCGACCGGCCGTCTGGCGCCGCCCGATCCCGCAGTGGTGAGCATTACCGGGGCGATGCCGGCTGAAGACACCGCCGTGGAAGAGGCCGGCAGCGATCGTCGACCTGGGACGGATGCTCGTTGCCCTGCCGGACACCGCCAATGATTCCCATGCCCGCTTCGCCCTGAGTGCCCTCAGCCGGTATGTCGGGCGTCCGGGGGCCGAACGTGAACGTTCGATGTTCGCCATGGCGATGATCAAGGCTCTCGAAGAGAGGTCAAACCCGGATGTGAAGGCCTTCCTGATGAGCCAGCTGCAGCTCGCGGGTGGAGATGAGGCGGTCGTGCCCCTTGGTGGTACCTCGACGATGATCGTCTCTGTGAGCCGGCCGCCAGGGCCCTGATCTCGATCGGCACACTTTCAGCCGAATTCGCCCTGATCACCGCCCTGCCCCGTTCCGGGGGGATGAACACCGTCACCCTCGTCAAGGCGCTCGGGGAATTGCGGAGTCGGGCAGCGGTGTTCGAGATCTGGAAGTACACCGCCAGTGACGATCGCGACCTGCGTGACGCGGTGCTGTACGCCCTGGCCAACATCGGACCGGTCTCCACCGGCGATCTGCTGGCCTCGGCCTCTGCAGGCGGGTCCCGCTATGAGAGCGGGACGGCCATCCGTTACCAGCTGCTCTACGCGGAGCGTCTTGCGGACGCGGGCCAGGTCGATACCGGGATCGCCATCTGCCGGAAGATCGCGGAGGAACACCAGGGTGAAGGTGAAGAGAGTATCAGGATCGCGGCACTGACCACCCTGGTCGGCATCACCGGCGGGGGGGCTCAGATCGATCTCTACATGGCGGTTCGTGATCCCTCGATCGAGATCCGTCGCGCTGCCCTGGCTCTGGCCGGGGAGATGCCCGGCGAAGAGGCCTCCCT
>JALGWK010000095.1 GCA_025774205.1 bacterium | reverse complement strand
GGGCGATATACGGCAGATGTTCCCGAAGCAGCCCGGCATGGATCGTGAAGAAATCAACCCCCTGTTTCGCCTGCTTCTCTATCTCCGCAATGATGTCCTCATGGGTCAGATCCCGGACGTCCCGGTCAATGATCATCGAATAGATCGGAACCGTGCCGATAGGCACGCTTGAATGGTGGATGATCGCTTCGCGGCACTCATCCAGATCTCCGCCGGTCGACAGATCCATGGCGGTGTCCGCACCGCCATCGGTTCGAGGTTGTACGAGAGATGTATCCGGTTGGCGGTTATGAGCAGGCGTCCGGCGGCGATCTCCTCCCGTACCTGCTCCTCGGTGAGGTGCGCTTCCCGCTCCGCTACCCTTCTCATCTCGGGCGTCACCCTCCCGAGCCGCGCGTGCTCGAGCTGAGTTACGGCCTCGAATCCTGAAGGCGGAACCGGCAATCCATCGGTCACCTGCCAGTCGGCCGGCCGGGCGGGCGAAACTCCCCGGAGTGGAACCTGCGTTCGTGCTCGACGGATCGTTGCCGGAAGCGACGTGTTCAAAGCGGGATGATTCGTTATCTTCAGCGCGCTGAGCGCTCATGGAATACCTCTTCTGCTTTCCTGCGCCGGTATTACCCGGATCAGGTTCGAGGGTCTGTTCTCAGCCCCGCGTCTCCCGCGGAACACCCCTAGCGAACAATGACAGGTGAAAGATAGGGAGCGGTCCGGTAAACGGCAACCTGACGGCTGAAGCTGCTGATTCGGATGCATTCCCGAACGGGATGCGATAGGATGGGCGGACAATCAGATGTCGGATGTCTCAATAACAATATACCGGGTTCTGCCACCGGTCATACGATCAAGAAAAGGCTCTGCTACTGCCCATGCATGACAATGTGATCAACCCGGATAATGTGAAGTCGGCTGACATGATCGTGGGGATCCCATCCTACAACGAGGCCGACAGCATCGCCTTCCCCGTCGATGTCTCCGACCACGGACTGCGTGAGTTCTTCCCCGGTCTCAAGGCCGTCATCATCAATGTCGATAACAACTCCCAGGACGGCACCCGGGAAGCGTTCCTGAACACCCCGACGAAGACACCGAAGGTCTACATCTCCACCCCGGAAGGTGTGAAGGGGAAAGGGAACAACATCAGGAACCTCTTCCGGGCGACGGTGGAGTTGAACGCGAAAGCTGTGGTCATGGTGGACGCCGATCTCAAGAGCATCACTCCCTCCTGGATCAGGTACCTCGGCGAGCCGCTGATGGGCCGGTTCGACTATGTCACTCCGATCTACGTGCGTCATAAATACGACGGTACCATCACCAACAACATCACCTACCCGCTCCTCAGGAGCCTTTTCGGGCTCCGTGTACGGCAGCCGATCGGGGGCGATTTCGGGTTCTCCGGCACGATGGCCCGGGCCTTTCTCTCCGAAAAACTGTGGAACGACAAGATCGCGAATTTCGGGATCGACATCTGGATGACCACCATTGCCATCGCCCGCGGGTTCAATGTCTGCCAGGCCTTTCTCGGCAGCCCGAAGATCCATCGCGCCAAGGATCCGGCCGAGGACCTGAGTACGATGTTCACCCAGGTCGTTTCCACTCTCTTCGATCTGATGATGGAGTTCGAATATCTCTGGAGAGGGCTTGGAGAGAGTCGTCCGAGCAGCATCTTCGGCTTCGGTCTCGGCGTCGACGAGAAACCGCCCGAAATCCACGTCAGCACCGACAAGCTGTTCGAAAGCTTCCGCAACGGGTGCAAAGAGTACCGGGACCTCTGGGAAGAGGTCCTCCCCATGCCCGAGATGGTTCAGTGCGAGAAGATCGCCCATGAAAGCGACGTCGACACCTTCTACTACCACAGCGACCTGTGGGCCAGGGTCCTCTTCAATTTCGCGGTCGCTTACAAGCAGGGGGATATTGACCGGAACAAGCTGCTTGAGTCACTGATCCCCTTCTACCACTCACGCGTACTCTCGTTCGTGAACAAGACGATGAATCACGGCATCCGTGAGACCGAGGAATACCTCGAGAACATCATCAGAGTGTTCGAGGCGGAGAAGTACTACCTCATCAAGCGCTGGGACGAATCGCGGAACTCAGGGGACAGCCTGCTATTCGGATAGTCCGGATACGTGTCCGCGTCGGACTCAGACACCCGCGAAGAGCCTCCAGAGGTTCGCCACCAGGAAGCAGACCGCGAAGGCGATTGCCAGGGGCATGAGCGCCCCGACCGTCGTCCATTTCCGGCTGCCGGTCTCCTTCCAGGTCGTCATTATCGTCGTGGAACATGGGTTGTGAAGCAGGCTGAAGAGCATCAGAGAGACCGCCGTCAGCAGCGTCCAGCCCTGTTCGCCGGCCAGGATCCCATGCAGTTCACCGAGACCTGTGATGTCGACCATCTGGGTCGCGCCGGTGTAGGCCATCAGGATCGTGGGAACCACGATCTCGTTGGCGGGGATGGCGATGATATAGGCCAGGATGATCACTCCATCGAGACCGAGGGCCTGACCGAATGAATCGAAGGCTGTCGAGAGGATGGTCGTCAGGTTCTGGTCCCCGATATGGATCGCGCTCAACAGCCAGATGAGCGCGCCGGCGGGCGCGGCCATGTAGATCGCCCGCTTCAGCACGAAAAGGGTGCGGTCGATCATCGAGGTATAGAGGATCCGGCCGAAGTTGGGTCGCCGGTACGGCGGCAGTTCAAGGGTGAAACTCGAAGCCTCTCCCTTCAGAACCGTCCGGGAGAGGAAGGCCGAGACCAGCAGCGTCATCACCACCCCGACCACCACCACCATTACGACCGTGCCGGCAGCGGCGAATGAAGCCAGGGCGGGCGGGACTGCCGTGCCGACGAAGATCGTCGCCAGCATGATGAGGGTTGGGAAGCGTCCGTTGCACGGCACGAAGTTGTTGGTCAGGATGGCGATCAGGCGCTCCCGGGGGGAATCGATGATCCGGGTGGCTATGATCCCGGCGGCATTGCAGCCGAAGCCCATGCTCATGGAGAGAGCCTGCTTGCCATGGGCCCCCGCCCACTTGAAGAAGCGGTCCATGTTGAACGCCACCCGCGGCAGGTATCCCAGGTCCTCGAAGAACGTGAAGAGCGGGAAGAAGATCGCCATCGGTGGCAGCATCACCGCTATGACCCAGGCCAGCCCTTTGAACGTGCCGTGCCAGATGAAGCCTGTAAGCCACCACGGCATGCCGATGGCGTCGAAAAGCGACGCTCCCAGCTCTTCCACCCAGAAGAGAGCATTGGCGAGCATGCTCGAGGGAACATTGGCGCCGGCAACCGTTATCCAGAAGACTGCCACCAGACCGAGGAACATGAGGGGGAGCCCGAAGATGCGGCTGGTGATGATACGATCGAGCGCTCGATCGTAATCGGTCCGACGATCACGGCTGACGGTCACGAACCTGCGGCTCAGGTCACCGGCGTCGGTGTAGATCGAGTCGACCATGCGGTCGCGCAGATCCGCGCCCAGACGTCGCTGCAGCAGGTCGGCCTTCGAGAGTACATCGCGTGGTTCAGCCGGACCTGCCATCAGCGATCCCCTCCCGCCAGCTCACCGATACTGCCATCGAGCAGGGCCTGTCGAACGGCGTAGTCGCCGTCCAGGAGTCGCAGTGCTACCCATCGCGCGTTCGGAAGATCGTGATGGAGATCCTCGATCATCGGAACGAGCTCATCGAGCGCCTCGCTGAGATCGCCGGTGATCTTCAGCTGCCTGGGAGTCGTGACGGTTTCCCCGGAGACCATCCGGGAGACCTCCGCCGTCAGATGGTCCAGCCCCTTGCCATACCGGGCCGTGGTCGGCACAACCGGAACCCCGAGTTCTGCCGCCAATCCCTCATGGTCTACTGCGATCCCCCTCCGGCCCGCCTCATCCATCAGATTGAGACAGACCACCACGCGGTCGGTGATCTCGATCACTTGCAGGGCCAGGTTCAGGTTCCGTTCCAGCGAGGTGGCGTCGACCACCACGATCGTGCAGTCGGGTCGACCGAAGAGGATGAAATCACGGGCAATCTCCTCATCCACCGAAGCGGAGAGGAGCGAGTAGGTCCCGGGAAGGTCTATCAGCCGGTAGCGCAGGCCCTCATGAAGGTAGTCCCCCTCGGCTCTCGTGACCGTCTTCCCCGGCCAGTTGCCGGTATGCTGCCGAAGGCCGGTCAGGGCGTTGAAGACCGTACTCTTGCCGGTGTTCGGATTGCCCGCCAGGGCGACCACATGATCTATGCCGGTTCGATCCAGTGTCATGTCACGTGACCGGCGTCGCATTCGAGCAGCACCATCTCAGCCTGTTCACGGCGCAGGGCGATCATGGTCCCGCGCACCCTGAATGCCCGGGGTTCGCCGAAGGGACCGGTCAGATCCACGACGATTTCGGCCCCCGGCGTGAATCCGAGATCGAGGAGGCGTCGCCGGGTCAGGCCCCGGCACGCTTCCGCCAGTCCCTTGACCACTCCGGTGGCACCCTCATCGAGATCGGCGAGCAGGCAGAAGGGACCCTCCAACACTTCTTTCTCGGGAACTGACGCCAGGGTGATATTGGCGGCGACGATCGAGGCTACAACGTATTCGCGTTCCTCGGTGAAGAACCTGACCTCGGTCGGGGAGCGCTCCAGGATGCGCACGTCTTCACCGAGACGGACTCCTTCGACCATCAACTGCTGGTAGACCTCAGGCGGCTCATCTTCAAGGTGGACGATCCTCCCCGGCTGGTCGAGAGGCCACCTGGTCATCAGCATACCCTCGCCCTCCTCCACTTCCCCGTCTGCGGTCGGGATCGGATCACCATGAGGATCGAAACGGGGGTACCCGAGCCGCGCGTCCAGCTCGTCGGCTTCGGTGGGGGTCAGCAGGTGTTCAGCCTTATCGGCCCTCAGGTGGATCTCCGCGTCCTCCACGTCGGTCTCGTCCGCCAGGTACCGTTCCCAGAGGCGATGGGCCCGGATCACCTGCAGGGCGTAACTCCGGCCGCTGTTCGTAAGTCTGTATCGGTCATCCTCCAGCCGGGTGTACCCGTGCCCGATCAGTTCCCCTGCCAGTTCCGCGGCTTCACCGGTCGTGATGCCGACCGCGCCTGCAATCGACTGGAGGTTGCCCGGCTGTCCCTGGTACTCCTGATGGTGGAGATGCTTCAGAGCATCCTCACGCCTGACCCTTTCCGTGACCACCCGTGTGGACTGCCACCGCCAGAACCATCCCGTCCCCGGACGGAAGACCACGAAGAGACCGATTCCGGCCAGCGTGGCGAGTATGAGCGCTACCAGGGGATCTGACACGGGCTGATCTTTCTCCGCTCCTGATCGTTCCGGGAGGGCCGTCACGGTTTCGTCCGGCGCGGGAACGTGCCGGAACCGTCCGGAACATAATTTAGGTTAGCCTAATTTTTTTGTCAGAATACCACTCTGCCGGGGGGGTGTCAACCGGAACCGCCTGACCCGGATCCTGATCGGGAAGAGGTCGGGATATCAGCGGAGGATGAGGAGTTTGCGGCTCGCTCTGGCACCACCGGCAGTGAGTTCAACCAGGTAGATGCCTGACGGTACCCTGCTTCCCCGGTCGTCGTAACCGTCCCACCCCGGCAACCGGTCGTACACCCTGTTCTCGAGGGAGCCATCCACGAGGGTCCTCACCAGCCGTCCGCGGACATCGAACACCTTCAGGGTTGCCGACGACCAGCCGCTCCCGAGGTCGGAGAGATCGGCCGGGAGGTACACCGCGCGACCCGGTACCGGATTTGACGGATTCGGGAATGAATATCCCAGTGAAATCGACCCGATATCAGCCACCAGGTTACCGGTCGTCGATGACCAGGCTTCCACCCTGATATCATCAATGCTCCAGCTGTGCTCCCCGATATCCGGACTCTGGTAGCCGGCATACCATCCAAGCCACAACCGGTCGGTGCCGGCGAACGGTGTCAGGTCGATCTCGACCTCTGCCCATCCCTCCCCGAGCCCGGTGCTGTAGTAAATGACCGGATCGATATCGACTGTCGGATCGAGCGGCCACGGGCTCACCTCATTATCAGTGCTGATGATGACAGCCGCGATATTGCGGGGGCCGACACGCTGGCGTCCCATGAACCTGAGTACGGCGCCATGATAGCCACGCAGGCTGATGGGCGCCTCGAGCGTGATCTGGCTCTCACCATGGGTCAGATAGCCGTTCGGCGCGTCGGAGATACTGAACGCGCCGGCCCAGGGATCTGTTTCGGTAAGGGCGAAACCGCCATTCACATCCCACCCGATCAGACCATCCTCCCCACCCTCCTCCAGCAGGCGGGCAGGCTCCCCCACCATTACGGCCAGGGTGTCGACCCGGGTGTACCCCCCGGCGGCGTCTACCCGTACCGCGAACTCCAGCCTCCGCCCCCGCGGGACGGCATCGACCCGGAGCCGGAAGGGATCGGCGTCGTCCCGGCTCTCGCCGACCGCAAGATTACCGATCGCGGACGTTCCGTCGACGACCGTCGCGTCGGGACCGAGCATGGTGAGGGTGGCCGTCGCCCCGGTGACCGCCCGGGTGAATCCGGCATTGGTCCAGGTCAGCGTGATGTCCACCATCTCATCAGGATCGATCCAGCCGTTACTGTTCCCTGTCACCTCCACTGTTGCCACTCCATCAGGCAGGAGAACCCCGCCGGCCATCCAGGCTGTCAGGTGATTTGGTCCGATCTGCTCCCTCATCAGGGCGGGAATGCGCAGCGTCGGCGGCCAGAAGTAATCGAACAAGGTCCCCACTTCAGGGACTACCGACATGGTCCCCCGGTCACCGTACTGCCAGTCGGCCGCGCTGCCATTGCTGTGATACCCGATCATCTCGGTGCCGGTACCGTATGTAAAATGGTTGAATGGAGTGAGACGGCTCAGCCACCGATTATAGGCCTCGAGGCTGTCCATCGACGTCGCGGTGTAACTCCACGGGTAGAGGTAGACGTTGCCGTAGGCGTGATAGTTGAGGCAGAACTGAAAGGATCGCCGGTCGAAGACCGCCCGGACCGCCTGAGTCTCCGGTTCACTGAAT
>JALGWK010000465.1 GCA_025774205.1 bacterium | reverse complement strand
GGACCTCGTCGAACTGGCCACCCTGATGAAGGACCTGGACTGTCAGGAGGCGATCAACCTCGATGGTGGTGGAAGTTCAACACTGGTCGTGAACGGGGTACTCCTCAACCGCCCGACGGGAGGGGTCTACCAGCGGGAGGTCATGTCCGCGCTCATTGTTGTCGCCGAGCCAGAGCCATAGCCAGGGTTCGGGAAACCCTCTCTCCTTCCACTCTTCCCCTCAGGGTACCCATCAGCTCTCCCATGAGAATCTCGTGGCAGTGCGGATTGTCAAGGATGGCCCCGTGTTCCCCGATTACGGCCTCGACAGCGGTCTCCAGGTCGACCGGTTCCATGGCCAGGCCGTCGGTGATCTCTTCGAGTGACTGGCCCGCGACCATCCGGTCGAGGATCTCCGGAACGTTCTGGCGATCAGGTCGAGAAGCTGATTGAGGGCGGCGGCGGCGAACGTGACACCCTGCCGGCGGCGGAAGTCGACCGCGTTGCTGCCCAGCACATTGTAGACCACCGCCGGTTCGAGCCTCGATTCCTCGATACCATAGATAAAGGAATCGAGGAATTCCTCGATCTTCCACAGGTCGTGCAGGGAGATTCCGCTCATCCCGGCGATCCGTTCCACCTTCGCCTCGATCGGTTCGGGCAGGGTGGATCGGCATTGTTCGACCCGTTCGTGCGTCATGATGACCGGCGGGATGTCGGTCTCGGGATACATCCGCGCCTCACCCGGGAGGGGACGCATGTACTGGGTGCCGCCCACGCCTTTCGCGCGGCGAGATTCTTGCCGATATGCGGGCGTACAGTTTGTCGAGCGCGAGCGGAACGACCTCCGGCCGGGAGGCGAAAAGGATGAAGGCGTCACCATCCTGCAGGTCGAGCGCATCGGTCAACGCGGCGTGTTCCGAGGGTGAGATCCCGTACCGTTCCGGATCCTCATCGGAATGGATGACACCCCTGATCCCGAGGGTGAGGAGCTGGTCCTTGAACTCGGTGGCCAGCCGCATGCCGGGGGAGAGTTCCCGGGCCGGGAAACCCCGCATCGCGGGGACCGGGAGGGCGACGACCACACCTCCACGATCGATGAGGGAGCGAAGGACCCGTGACGCGCTCGAGAGGAAGAGGTCGGTGACTGTACGGGTCCGGGTCTCCAGTTCCGCCCTCTCGATCCTCGGTGAAAGAGCGCTCAGTTCCTGTCCGATCTCCCACAGGGCTTTCTGGCGACGGGCCTCGTTCTCCATGATGAGCGGGATCATCCGGTGCCTCTGCACCCCCTTGACCTCGATCCTGGTGCCGTACTTCGTCGAGACGTTCACGTCCTGGCGGATGCTCCCGATACCCCGCCGCACGTTCAGTGACCTGATGATCCGGCCGAGTTTCCCGGCCACTTCACCCGCCTGGGCGGGAGAGATGAACACCGGTCCGGTCACGATCTCCAGCAGGGGGATGCCGAGCCGGTCGAGCCGGTAGTGGACGAACCGTTCGTCCACCTCCATGATCCGGGCGGCGTCCTCCTCCAGGCAGAAGTAGTGGAGGATCACATCGCCCTCGCTCGTCTCAACGAGCCCGTCGGTACCGACCAGCATGGTCCTCTGAAAGCCGGCCGTGTTGCTCCCGTCGATCACCGTCTTCCGCATCACCTGGATCTCGTCGACGACGCGCGCGTTCAGGAGCAGGCTGGCCTGCAGGACGACCTCGAGCGCCTCCTGGTTGACCGGGTGGGGGGGTTCCTCGTCGAGTTCGACCAGGCAGACCCGGTCGATGTAACTCTCGTAATAGAACGTCCGACGCCGGTGGGCTTCGTGCAGAGCCGCCGGATCGTACTCACCCAGTTCGGAAGCCACCGCGTGCAGCCGTCGTTCGGTTGTCTCGTCGGGGTGATCCTTGAGGATCTTCGGTTCGCACTCACAGAAGAGTTTGCGGGTACCGATCTGCTGATGGATCTCGATCCCGCCGAGGAACCCGATTTCGTGATAGTCGAGCGGTTCCACGGCGGTGCGGTTCATTCGCGGCCGGGATTCCTTGAGACGTCGGTTGTATTCCAGTCCTTCGCCGTCTCCCGGTCATCGCGGGGCAGCTGGTAGTAGAAGACGTTCGAGGTGGTCCGCTCTGCGATCTCGCCGGCGTAACTGGTGACCATCATCTCGGCAGCTTCCTCTGGATCGGTGGTCTGACCGAGGGCCCACTTGAGTTTCACCAGGGCGACCTCGCTCATCATGTCCTCACCCGGTATGACCCCGGCGCTCTGCAGGTATCGCCCGGTGGAGTAGACGTTCATGCTGACCCGTCCGAAGAGGGAAGCCGACGTCATGACCACGGTTCCGCCGTTCTCGATGAACTCGCCGATCGCCTTCAGAATTTCCGAGTGATGGGCGGTGTACTCGTCGAGCACGTTCAGGGGGATGTGCCCCAGACCGGTCCCCTCGAAGACCATGCCGCGGTATCCCTGCTCGGTGAGGAACCTGATGATCTCCGGCTGGAAGCCGGGATACGACTTCACCAGCGCCACCTTCTCCTCGAAGTCGTAGTAGAACTCGGGTTCCCGGTCGGGATCGCGGCGGGTGTGGTCATCCCTCAGCCAGGTAAGGCGGCCATCCTGCCAGACGCGGGCAAAGGGGACCTGGTTGATGCTCCGGAAGGAATCGCGCCGGGAGGCGTGCATCTTCTTGACCTTGGT
>JALGWK010000464.1 GCA_025774205.1 bacterium | reverse complement strand
GGCGAACTCGTCATCCGGTCCCTGAGGGATGCGACCGAACACCGGTTCGAGCGGGGCGCGGGCCAGCGATTCAGCCGTGACAGCCGGTTCCTCGTCTTCCGGGTCGCGCCTCATGAGGATTCGACCAAGGCGGCCGAGGATGCCGGGAAGAAGGGCGCTGATCTCCCGAAGCAGGAACTGATCATCTACGATCTCGCCGACGGCACCTCGACCTCGATCCCGCGGGTGCGCAGCTTCCAGATGCCCGGTGAGACGGGCGGCTGGCTGGCCTACCTGATCGAGGAGCCCCCGACCCCTGAAGAGAGTGAAGAGGAAGCCGAAGAACCCGCTGCCGGCGAGCGTCCGGCAAGGCGTCCCGGCGCCGGTGGTCGACCAGGTGGTCGCGCAGGTGGCGGCGGCAATGGCGACAAGAGTTACGGTACCGAACTCATGCTCCGTTCCCTCGCTGATGGTTCCGAGACCTCTTATACCTCGGTCCTCAGCTACCGCTTCACCGAGGAAGCCGACTGGTTCCTCTATATCGTCTCGAGCAAGGAGGACTCCACCTCCGATGGCGTCTACGCCGTCCAGCCGGGACAGGGCGGAAGCCGGGCGCTCCTGACCGGCGTGGGGAACTACGAGCGATGGACGATGAACAGCGATGAGACCCACCTGGCGTTCCTGACCGATCGTGACGACTACGAGGCCGATCCGTCCACCTACAATCTGTACGGCTGGAAGGTTGGCGACCCCGCGGCCGAACTGTGGGTTTCGCATACCTCCACGTCGGGCTTCCCGAACGGGATGTCGGTGAGCAGCCTCTCAGGTATCAGTTTCACCGAGGACGGCTCGATCGTCATGTTCGGTATCAAGGAAAAGCCTGAACCGAAGGAAGAGCCGGCTGAAGGCGAAGAGGCTGAAGAGGATGAAGAGGAAGAGGTCGCCGAGTTCGAACTGTGGTCATGGAACGATCCCTATCCCTATCCGAAGCAGAAGCTGGTCGCTGACCGGTGGAATAACCAGACGTTCGAATCGGTCTACCATGTCAACAGCGGCCGGTTCGTCCAGCTGGCCGACGAGGATCTGCCCGATGTGAGCCTCCACTGGAGCGGCAAGATCGCCTACGGGCAGACCGATCTGCCCTACACGCAGATGGAGTCGTACGATAAGGGCTATTACGACTTCTACCTGATCGATCTGATGACCGGTGCACGTACGCAGGTAACCGAGCAGGGTAGCCGGGTCAGCCTCTCACCCCTGGCCTGGTATGCCTACTGGTGGGGTGATGACCGGCACTATCACATCTACAACATCGCGACCGGCACCTATGCCAACCTGACCTACGACCTGCCGGTCCCGGTCTTCAACCGCCTGCATGATTCACCTTCGTCCGCGGGCAATTACCGTATGACCGGCTGGACCGATGATGAGGCGACCGTGCTGGTCAACGATGAATTCGACATCTGGGAACTCAACCCCGACGGCACCGGCGCCCGCTGTATCACTGAGGGGTACGGACGTCACAACAACCTGCGGTTCCTTTATGCCCGGATGGATCCGGAAGAGCGGACCATCACCCCCAACCAGTGGATGCTGTTGACAACCACCAATCTCGAGACGAAGGCCTCCGGGTTTTACCGTGACAGAGTCTCCGGGACCCGTGAGCCGCAGATGCTCCACATGGGTGATTACAATTACGGTGGGCCGCAGAAGGCTGAGGACACCGACACCATCCTCTCCTCGCGTCAGACCTTCTACGAGTTCCCCGATCTCTGGATCACCGACATGAGCTTCCGGGATTGGACGAAGATCACCGATGTGGGTGCCCAGCGGGATCAATTCATCTGGGGGCAGTCGGAACTGGTGCCCTACATCGACGTCTGGGGCAACGAGTACATGGGGATCCTGACCAGGCCGGAGAACTTCGATCCGAACAAGAAGTACCCGATGATGGTCTACATCTACGAGAAGCTCACCAACCGTATCCACCAGTTCAGGAACCCCGAACCCGGTACATCGGTCAACCTCTCCTACTACGTCTCGAACGGTTACATCATCTGGCAGCCCGACATCCATTACGGTACGGGCCATCCAGGTCCTGACGCCGTCGACTGCGTGGGACGCCGTCGACTGCGTGGTGCCGAGCATCAAGAAGATCCTCTCGCTCGGGTTCGTGGATCCCGACCGGGTCGGCCTCCAGGGACACTCGTGGGGCGGCTACCAGGGCGCCTACATGATCACCCAGACCGACATCTTCGCCGCCATCGAGTCGGGCGCGCCGGTCTCGAACATGACCAGCGCCTACGGCGGCATCCGGTGGGCCAGCGGGCTGGTACGCCAGATGCAGTACGAGCACACCCAGAGCCGTCTCGGCCGCACCCTCTGGGACGGCGGGATGATGCGCTACATCGAGAACTCTCCGGTCTTCTTCGCCGACAACATCAACACCCCGGTGTTGATCATCCACAACGACGAGGATGGGGCGGTGCCATGGTACCAGGGGATCGAACTGATCATGGCCCTGAGGCGGCTGGAGAAGCCCGCCTGGATGTTCAACTACAACGGTGAGGCCCACGGTCTGCGCCAGCGGGTG
>JALGWK010000463.1 GCA_025774205.1 bacterium | reverse complement strand
CTGAAGACTCAGACCGGAATTCAACCTTTCCTGTTTGAGCATGAACGCGATCAGTGCGGCGGTATCAGAGGCCTCGATTTCGAAGTGACCATTCTCACCCGAATGAACGGCGATCTTGAAACCATCGATGTAGACCAGCGACTCGATTGCATCGGCAATCATGTCATAAGCGTCCGCCAGAGAGAATCCCTGAGTGATGACCTGCAGGATTGGTACCTGAATGATCCAGTACTTCCCGTCCTGAAATACAGTTCCGCTGAACCTCATGATCATTCCTCCCTGGCTCTCTTCAGGATGGTCTTCGCCACTGGTTCTCTGACCTCGTGATGCCTGGGAATGGATTGCGTTTTCTTACCATTTGTCCAGATGTCGTGGTTTCCACCATGCCTTAGGAACCACCATCCCAGACCCCGAAGCCGCTTCTCCAGTTCCCGCCGCTTCAGAACAATATTACACATATAGGTGTAAATGTCAAGGTAACGTGACCTCCATGGGGGGCGGGTTTCAATGGGGGCTTCTTGAAGGTACTGCCGGGGGGGCTGCACACGATCCTCAAGAAGGACCAGTCGAGGAACGTATTGATAGGCCTGTCGAGAGGCCTATCGGGATAGCGATAAGCTCAGACTCGAAAGCGCCGTCCCTGCACGATCACGTCGGTGGCCCTGCCGGTGAGGGTCTGCCCCACCCAGGGGGAGTTCACGCTCTTCGACTCGAAGCCGTCGGCGTCCACCGTCCATTCCTGGTCGGGATCGAAGATGGTGACGTTCGCCTCGCTGCCCTTTTTCAGGGTGCCGGCCGGGAGGTTGAACACCCCGGCGGCGTTGGTGCTCATGAGTGCCACTGCCTGGGGCAGATCGATCACGCCCGGTTTCACCAGCTCGGTGATCACGACCGCCAGGGCCGTTTCGAGGCTGGTGATGCCGAAGGCGGCGTCCTCGAAGGTGGTGTCCTTGTCATCAAGGTGATGGGGAGCGTGGTCGGTGGCGATGAAGTCGATCGTGCCATCCGTGATACCCCGCCGCAGGGCCTTCACATCCGCTTGCGTACGAAGCGGCGGTGACATCTTCCAGTTCGGATCGAGCCCGGAGGCCCGGACGTCTTCATCGGACATGGTGAGGTGGTGGGGAGTGACCTCGCAGGTCACGTGAACCCCCCGTTTGCGGGCGTCCCGGATAAGCTGGAGACTCCGGGCCGTACTCAGGTGAGCGATATGCAGGTGGCCGCCGGTGTACTCGGCGATGAGGATGTCACGGGCGACCATCACATCCTCTGCGATCCCGGGCATGCCCCGCACGCCGAGGAGGGCCGACATCTGTCCCTCGTGCATCGAGCCGAGCACAGTGAGAGCCGGATCTTCTGCATGTTCTATGATCGGCACACCAAGCATACGGGAGTATTCCAGGGCGGTCCGCATCAGGTGACTGTCCTTCACCGGATCACCGTCGTCGCTGAAGCCGATAGCCCCGCAGTCGACGAGTTCGGCCATCTCGACGAGGGCTTTCCCTTCCCTCCCGTGGGAGATGGCGGCGATCGGCCAGACATTGAACTTTGCCTCGGACGCTTTATCGAGGATCAATCCCACGGTAGCGGCATTGTCGATGGCCGGGCTGGTATTCGGCATGCACGCCACCCCGGTGAATCCGCCTGCCGCGGCAGCCCGACTCCCGGAGAGCACCGTCTCCTTGTGTTCGTAGCCCGGCTCCCGGAGGTGCACATGCAGGTCGAGAAGTCCCGGGCAGACGACCTTCGATTTCTGACCCTGGCGAGCGATTCAATCCGCCCCCGCCTGATCACCACGTCGGTCACCCGGTCGATATCCTGGGAGGGGTCGATGACCCTTCCGCCCTTGATGAGAATGTCAGCCACCTCTTCAGTTCCTTTCAGCCGGTCACGATCTGCGCGGCCGGCCCTGTCGGCCTCAGCTGAATCCTTGCCCCAGCCGGTCGCTAACCCGCGACCATCTCCTTCTGCGGCGCGAGGAGCACCAGGCAGGCCATCCGTATCGCAACTCCGTTGGTCACCTGCTCCAGGATCACCGAGCGCGGACCGTCCGCGACGTCGCTATCGATCTCCACCCCGCGGTTGATCGGGCCGGGGTGCATGATGAC
>JALGWK010000462.1 GCA_025774205.1 bacterium | reverse complement strand
TGCAAGTCTCCCGGATGGAGTTGTCTGTCCAGCGCGCATCATCGATTCAGCTTGAGACCCTCATATATGAGAGTCTCATATATGTACGTTGATGGTTCCGGAAGGATTCAGAAATATGCGTATACCACGATCGTGAGCACGATCGAGCCCTCCAGCAGCTTTTCCGGCTGGGTCGATCCGAGTACGAAGGGATCGATGTCCATGACCGTGATATCGGCGAAACGCCCCCGGGAGATGATCCCCGTCTCGTTCTCCTGAAAGGAGGTGTAGGCCGCCCACGAGGTATAGGCGCGGACCGCCTCCTCGGGCAGGACGGCCTGCTCCGGGTGCCAGCCGCCGGTCGGTTCCAGATCGCGATCACGCCTGGTGATCGCGCCATGGAGACCATAGAAGATATCGTGATCGGAACCGGGCAGATCGGAGTTGAAGGTGAGTCCGGCCCCGGCGATACGCAGGGTCCGCCAGGCGAAGGCGTTCCGACAGCGATCGGGACCGATGCGATCCTCGAGCCAGGCCTTGTCCTCGACGGTATGGGGCGGCTCCATGGAGGCGATCAATCTCATCTCACCGAAGCGGATGAAATCATCGGGATGGACTACCTGGGCGTGTTCTATCCGGTGCCGGTAGTCGATCACCCCGGGATCGCTCTTGATGACAGCCTCGTAGAAATCGAGCACATCCCGGTTGCCGGCGTCGCCGATGGCGTGGATCGCGGCCTGGAAACCGGCTCGCATCGCCTCGGCCACCAGTTCCTCGTTGTAGCCGTACTCCTCCCCGCTTACCCCCCGATGTCCGGGCATATCGGAGTAATCCTCGAGCATCATGGCCCCCCTCGAACCGAGCGAGGCGTCATAGTAGGCCTTGATCGAGCAGGCCCGCAGCATGCTGTCGGTGTCACGGTCGGGTCCCCGGGCGATCCATGCACGGGTCAGCGGCTCGTCACGGGTGGAGATCATGGCGTACACCCGGATGGGGAGTTCCCCCGCGGCTTCTAGCCCCTCCAGCGCCTCCATCATGTCGCTGTCCGTGCCTGCCTGGTGCACACATACGAAGCCGTCAGCCGCCATGCCGAGCAGCGCCGCGCGGAGACTGGACATCCGGCGCTCGAGTGACGGAGTCGGGACCGCGTCGCGCAGGAGCTGAACCGCCCGATTCACGAAGATCCCGGTCGGTTCTCCACTCCCATCCCTGATGATCTCACCCCCGACAGGCGCTTCGGTCCCGGCGGTGACACCCGCCTCCGCCACCGCCAGACGGTTGCCCCAGACGCCGAAACCGTGCAGTCCGTCCACGAGGATCGGATTCTCGGGGAAGAGCTCCGACAACCGCCGGTTATCGGGATAGCGGTTGGCCCACAAGCCTTCGTCCCAGCCCCAGCCGACGATCCACTCGCCGGGCGCGTAATCGCGCGATCCCTCGATGAGCCGATCGTAGATCTCCTCTTCGGTATTCAGGCCGCGCAGATCGACTCGGGTCAGGTTCTCGGCGACCTCGTTGATATGCACGTGCGATTCGATGAGGCCGGGCAGGACCACCGCTCCATCCAGATCACGCACCACGGTCTCCGGGCCGCGGTATCGCTCCGCCCCTTCCGCGGAGCCTGTGTAGATGATGATACCGTCGGCGATGGCCACCGCCTCCGCGTCGGGATACCAGCCTACGGCGCCGAGGGGCGCGTCCCCGGCCGGGGTGCCGTCGGGAGCCGGTTCGCCCCAATCGAGGGTGTAAATCCGTCCGTTGACGAGGAGGAGATCAGCGATGGAGGGCAGGCGGGCACAACCTGTCATGAGCGCCAGACCGGCGATACCCGGGGCGGTCGCGAGAAGCAGTATCATACCGGCGGCACGATTCAGGCGTCGGAACATCACCAGCTCGATCCATCACCATCTCTGTATCAGTCCATGTGCTTCATTGCCGGGTGATCTCAGTTCTCTTCCGGCTGGAAGAGAGCGGCAGCCGCGCCGGCCGGATCACGGACGATGCAGAACTTCCCGTGCCCCTCCATCTCTCTCGGCCCGGCGATGACCTCGCCACCCAGGTTCCCGCAGGCATCCATACTCGCGTCCAGATCCTCCACGAAGATGTAGATCAGCCACTGGGGCGGATGCTCGGCGTTGGCGCCTTCAGCGTGGCAGACACCGACGATCGCGTCAGTGCCGGGAGGTCCCATCGCGTAATCGCTGTACCCTTCCATCTCCACTTCTTCGGTCACCCAGCCGGCGACACCCTGGTAGAATTCTTTCACCTCCGGGGCGTTACCCACCGTCAGGTCGAGCCACCCGATCGATCCCGGACCCATCACCGTCTCTTCACACATCACGTTCTCCGATCGTCC
>JALGWK010000461.1 GCA_025774205.1 bacterium | reverse complement strand
AGCGAACTCCACGATGTTCTGAGCGGGATTGCCGACCAGGGTCACCTCATGTACCTGCGCGTCCAGATCTCCGAGAACTTTCCTTGTACGTTCCATAACGGATTGAGAAATCTGAACAACCCGCTCATCGGAGGCATCCTTCGGAAGTGAAACCAGATGAGAATAGGTTTCAACGTCGCGAGGCAACGGGAAGACATAGATCAGGAACAGTACCGTCTCGGCGTCGAACTGCAGGTGTTGAACCGCCCAGGTCACGGCTTTCAGGCTGGCTTCTGAACCGTCGGTTGTGAGGATGCATTTCATGGCATATTTCCTTCAGAATCCGAATGTTAGAAGTAGAATACCCGCCAGGAGTCCTGCTGCGAAGTTGATTCAGGGAAAACACGTTTTCATCCTGATGTGTAAGGTAGTGCTATCCCAGCGGACTCTCCCGGTCAATCAGAAGAATGGCTTTGTTGCTTTTAACGATTCATGACGAGCATGATTCTATCCGCTCCTCTCAGCAACAGTAATTATACCTTAAGATCGAATGTCAGATGGCAGAGCACAGATGCCTCCGAACTGAAATAGGGATAGTTGGATTGTAATGGCGGTAAGGGATAAGAGACCAACCGGTGAGCAGAGAGATAACAGCCATATCTCATCAGACAGAGGGAAAGGAACAAGCATGTCACGCCGATATCTCCTTCCAGCTTTCATGATCTTTGGGCTGGCCGTACTTACCGCCTGTACCAAGAGCACTTCTGAACCACAGGATGCAGATGAGCCGGTTCTTCTGCATGTAACTCCGGTTGGAGGGGCCATCGGTGTGAACCCGGATTCCTCGATCACTATCGAGTTTTCGCACCCGATGGGCACAGAAATGGAGATGTATGCGGTTCTCCATGAAGGCGACACCAGTGGTCCGCTGGTATGGGGATGGGCGGTCATTGGGTGACTGAGCAGATGCTCGGTAACTATGGTGGCGGAGGTATGATGGGTGGTGGAATGGGCAGCATGATGGGACCGGGCTGGCAGCATCACAATGGCAGCTACGGTATGGTGTTCTATTTCACTACCGGGTAGCCGACGCGGGCCGAAGTTAGCCCACCCGTGAGACTAACCCCCCGCTGGGGGTGCCTTAGGGATAGAGGTTATTTACAGATGGAAACCGAATTCTATTCAACCCTCACCTGCCCGGAGTGTGGCTTTCAGGAATGCCTTGAAATGCCAGTAGATACCTGAGTGTTCTTCCATCAATGCACCAGTTGTGGTGTCATCCTCAAGCCGCTCCATGGAGATTGCTGCGTGTTCTGTTCATATGGTGATGTCCACTGCCCGATGAAGCAGCAGGACCAATCCTGAATCGAATACATCACTACACGCAGGCAGTCACTGGTTCGAATCCGGTATCGCCCGCCAGATATATTTATATGCCGCAAACAGTTACCCTGGTCACAGCGCGTCAGATAATGGTTTCATTGCCCGGTCGAATATGCCCAGGCACCAGGCGATCGTCATCCCGTAGTTGGTGATCGGTACACCCGCTTCCCGGCACCGTTCGATTCGGCTAAGCACGTTCCTCCGGTTCAGCATGCAGGCACCGCAGTGGACAACCAGACTGAAGGCCTCCAGTTCTTCCAGTGGAGCGCGGAAATCGAGTCCCTGGATATGAGTGATAGACAGATCACCGCCCGCCACCCTTTGCAGCAGAGCCGGGATCTTCTGCGTACCGATATCATCGCCGATCGGATGTCTCGAAGTCACCCTTGAATCGGGAGTAGAGGATGGAGAAGGAGGTCATCGCTATCTCCGGGGGGACCGTCTCCGCCACCTGCCGGAAGGCCTGTGAGTCGGTTATCACAAGCACGGGTGGTTCCCTCAGGTTGTCGAGGGCCGTCGCCAGTTGATGCTCCTTGACCACCATGCAGTATGCTCCATGGTCGAGCAGATCTCTGATCGTCTGCACCTGGGGCAATATCAGGCGCCCCTTCGGCGCTTCGAGATCGATCGGGGTCACCAGTACAGCCAGGTCCCCCGCAGCCACCAGCCCCGAGGTGATCGATCCCGGTTGGTCGGGACTGCTCTCCAATGCCTGCACCATCGCATCGCGCAGTTCCTCGATCCCCGACCGACTGATACAACTGGTTTCGACCACCTTAACACCCTTCTCCAGCAGGCTCATGGTGAGCGATTCATCGGGGCATACCTGGTCGCATTTGTTGAAGACGACCACCAGCGGAATTCCCCGCGAGTGGAAATCGTCAAGCAGCTCGATTTCGAGTGCATCCCATTGATCGGCGACGCTTACGAGGATCCCGAGATCGAGCCGGTCGATGATCGCCTTCGTGGTCGCTACCCGTTTCTCACCCAGCGTTCCACTATCATCGAGGCCGGCGGTGTCATAGAACAGAACGGGCCCCAGAGGCAGCAGCTCCATGCTCCTGGAGACCGGATCTGTAGTGGTGCCTGCTTCCGGCGATACAATCGAGATGCTCTGGCGGCTGAGCATGTTCAGCAGGGATGACTTGCCGGTGTTCCTTCTGCCGACGATACCGATCTGCAGCCTCATTCCACGGGGAGTATCCTGCATGACTCAGAAGTACAGATCCCTTTCATCCCTGTCTCTGATCAGGGTGATCTTCTCCATGAGGTGAGGCCTGATACCAGGGTCCACCTGATCGAGGAATCCCGGCAGTCGTTCCCACCCGGTTCTCTCCGTTTCATCAGAGGCGTAATCAGTCAGGTACTCGACCAGGGTCAGGATCGCGTTGGGTGTGCAGAACCGCTGGATGAAACCGGGAATGGCGTACTCCATAAAGGCCTCACCCGTCCGGCCGATCCGGTAACAGGCAGTGCAGAAACTGGGGATCTGACCATCTTCGAGCAGCTGCCTGATCACCTCATCGAGGGAGCGCATGTCTCCCAGCTGGAACTGCTCTTTCTGGATGATCTGCTGCGCGTCACCCAGCTCCTCATAACCGCCGATCTCCAGTCTGCTTCCGGCGTCGATCTGCGAGATGCCAAAGGACATGACGGCTCGGCGCACGTCTTCCGCCTCTCGGGCCGTCAGGATGATACCGGTATACGGTACCGCCAGTCGCACGATCGCTGCCACCCGCCTGAATTCGTCATCAGATACGGTCCAGGTTGCATCCATAGTCACACCGGAGGCGGACTGGAGGCGGGGGATGCTGATCGTATGGGGTCCGACCCCGTGGCGATCCTGCAGGTAGAGGGCGTGCGATACCAGCCCCAACACCTCGAATCGCCAGTCGTACAGACCGAAGAGAACGCCGATCCCGACGAAACTGGTAGTCGTGCTTGAGAGTCCCCGCCGGGTGGACCCGGGCGTAGGTCTCGTGATGGTAGGTCTCCTGGAATATCTGGTAGGTGCCGATACCCGCCTCCTTCACCAGCCTGAATCCCTCTGTAGAGAGCGGGGCGGCGTTGATGTTGAGACGGCGGATCGCTCCACGGCCAGCCCTGATCCCGTAGATGGTTCTGACCGTGTCGGCGATGAAGCCGGCATCGTAGGCGGGATGCTCACCGAAGACGATGATCAGACGTTTGTGGCCGGTATCCTCCAGGCTGATGACCTGTCTGGCGATCTCATCGGGAGTGAGGGTGCGCCGGTGCATCTCATCGTTGTCGCGGCGGAAACCACAGTAGTGGCAGTTATTGACGCACTCGTTCCCGATATAGAGCGGGGCGAAGAGCACGATCCGGTTGCCGTAGACGTCCTGCTTCAGTTGCCTGGCGGCGGCGAATAGTTCCTCAATCTGCTCAGGCGCGGTTGCCCCGATCAGGACAGCGGTCTCCCCGGGGGTGAGCGCTTGTCGGTCGAGGCTCTTTCCGATCACCTCCCGGAATCGTCCTGGATCCCCGGTGGAGGTCTGCTCGAGCAGTGATGCCAGCCCGGCATCGTCGATGAAATCCACCGCTCCCCCGGATAGCCGCCGCCCGGCGCTCATTCGGTCAGTTCCTGCAAGTGTCGGATCGATCCGGCCGGAATTCCGCCTTCGGCCTCTCTACACTTGAGATAGTGCAACGAGGTTCCGCTGTCTTCGCTGATGCTCCGCCCCATCGAAGCGATCGCCTCCTGTATCGGCAACAGATCACCTTGGCCGGGTGAGAGCCGTGTCGGATAGATGTCGTACAGCTGGCGGTATTCTGGCGGTGTGAGATCGGGCATGATGACATTCGCCCCCCCTGACAATCCTACCTTCAGGTCTCTGCGTCGACCGATACTCAGGAGCGCTGTTGTGGCGGGGATATTAGCGTCCGGACAGATCATCCTCGCCAGCGCAAGCACGTTCAGAGTCGTCACCAGATCGTTGGGAACCTGATCAGTGCGGTCATGAGGAACAGAGGGTAACGAAGTGGCAGGATGCGGGATATACGGACCGATTCCGATCATGTCGGGACCGAACTCGCCGAAATGAACCAGATCGTCAGCCAGCATCTCATGGGTCTGCCCCGGGATACCGACCATGATCCCGGTCCCGACCTCATAATCAAGTGATCGGAGTGTCCTGAGTACCTCCATCCGGGAGGTCCAGGCGTTCCTGCGGTCAGGCTGCATCGACTCGTACAGCAGCCGGTTCGAGGTCTCGATCTTCAGCAGGTATCGCTCTGCCCCCGCCGCCCGCCACTCGGAGAGTTCCTCCTCCTGTCGTTCACCGAGGCTGAGCGTGACCGCCAGGCCGGTCTCCTGTCTGATCCGGTCGACGAGTTCTGCCACCCAGGACCTGGTGACCAACCGGTCCTCACCCGACTGGAGCACCACCGTCATCAGCGACAGCTCTTCGAACGAGCGTACGCACTCCATGATCTCGGTGGTGCTCATGCGGTATCTTCTCAGGCCTCTGTTGTCGGCGTTGATCCCGCAATAAGTGCAGCGTCGCACGCAGTTGTTGGAGAAGTTGATGATCCCGCGCAGATGGATAGAATCCCCCACATGGATTCTCCGCACATCGTCAGCGACAGACCACAGTGAATCGAGTCGTGAGGGATCGGTCTCCCTGAGCCAGCTGACGATCTCATCTCGAGGTATCATCTTCCGGGTTCCTGTTCGGGCCTTGCGACATCGGATCAGGT
>JALGWK010000094.1 GCA_025774205.1 bacterium | reverse complement strand
GGATTCCCCGGTGAGAAGGTCACTGAAGGACTCGCCGGTCTCAGGGAGCGTCTGCAGGAGTATTTCGATCTGGGAGCCCGGTTCGGCAAGTGGCGGGCTGTCATTACGATCGGGGAGGGCATTCCTACCCGGTTCTGTCTCGACGCGAACGCGCACGCCCTGGCCAGATACGCCGCTCTCTGCCAGGAGATCGGACTGGTGCCGATCGTGGAACCGGAAGTGCTGATGGATGGGGGACACACGCTGGAGCAGTGCTACGAGGCAACCGAAGCCGCCCTCCGACGTCTCTACGACGCTCTCTATGAGCACAGGGTGGTACTGGAGGGTACGATCCTGAAGCCGAACATGGTTATTCCCGGGAAAGAATGTCCCGTCCAGGCCAGCCCGGAACAGATCGCGGATGCCACGATCGAGTGTTTCAGGCAATCCGTGCCAGCGGCGGTACCCGGCATCGTGTTCCTGTCGGGCGGGCAGACCCCGGTCCAGGCGACCGAGAACCTGAATGCCATGAATGCGATGGGACTGAACCTGCCGTGGGAACTCAGTTTCTCATACGGGCGGGCGCTCCAGGAGCCGATTCTGAAGGCCTGGCTTGGTGAGGAGAGCAATGTCGCCGCGGCCCAGCAGGCCTACCTGCATCGGGCCAGGATGAACGGCGCTGCCCGGTATGGGACCTATACCGAAGAGATGGAGGCGGGCGCCGTCTGAGAAGATCGCACCGGCTGTCAGCGGTTGCGCGAGACAGTACTTACGCCGTGATCTCCGTACCATCGGGGATTACGGCGTTTTTCGTGATCACCACGATCCCATCGACCACAGAGTAGAGATCCTCGTGCCGCTCCTCGGCCCCCTCCCGGCCCTCGATGCGGACCTCACGGCCGATGCGGGCATCCTTGTCGACGATGGCCCGCCGGATGACACTCCCTTCACCGATACCGAGAGGCGGGAAGGAGGGATCCGCCGGCTTCATGGCGGGATAAGAGTCGGCGCCCATGAGAACGCTGGCGCTGATCTCCACGCCCTTGCGGAGGATCGACCGGACTCCGATCACACTCTCGGTGATGGTGCAGGCTTCGAGGTCGCAGCCATCAGCCAGGATGGCGTCGGATATGGTTGCTTCGCGAACGCGGGCTGCCGGCAGGTACCGGGGATGGGTGATGATGGCCCGGCCGTGATGATAGAATTCAAAGGGAGGATCGGGCCTGGCCAGGGAGAGATTGGCTTCGTAGAAGCTGCGGATGGTACCGATATCCTCCCAGTAGCCGTCGAAGAGGCAGGAATAAACCGACCTCGATCCGATGGCTGCAGGAATGATCTCATGGCCGAAATCGGTGGCCTCGGGGTTGGCTTCGAGGGCGGCCTTCAAAGCCTCGAGTTCCCAGACGTATATCCCCATGCTCGCCGCGTACGGGTGTTCCTCCGGGTGGCTTCCGGCCGGGTAGAGCGAGGCGGGGACCTCGAAACCGGAGATCTCTTCAGTTGAACCGGGTTTCTCGACGAAGTCGGTGATACGGCCCGATCCATCGACCTTCATGATGCCGAGAGCACCTGTCTCGGTGGGAGCCACCAGGTTCCCCGCGACGGTCACTTCCGCTCCCCGTTCGACATGTTCGGCGATCACGTCCTCGAAATTGAGTCGATAGAGCTGATCTCCACTCAGGATGAGCACCCGCTCGATATCGTATCCCTCAAGGTGGGAAAGGGTTTTGCGGACCGCGTCGGCGGTACCCTCGTACCAGTCATCATGGGGCGCGGGAGTCTGGGTGGCGGCCAGGATGTCCACGAACCCGCTGCTGATGTGACTGAAGGTGTAGGTATTGCTGATATGACGGTGGAGACTCGCAGAATTGAACTGGGTAAGCACGAAGATGCGATGGAGCCCCGCGTGGATGGCGTTACTGATAGGCACGTCCACCAGGCGGAACTTGCCGCCCAGCGGCACCGCCGGTTTGCTCCGGTATCTGGTCAAGGGGTAGAGACGGGATCCCCGACCGCCGCCCAGGATCAGCGTCATGGTGTTCTTCACGGTCCTGCCTCTCTCCTGCCTCGGGTTCAGGCCTGTCACCCGGAGGGTAGGTCGAGGGCTGCCGTGGTGTCAACGCGGCAGCAATACGATATCAGGCCCGCTCCACACCCGCGGCCCGTTCGAGAGCCGACAACGCCCCGTCCCGGTCGCGACCGAGGTTGATCCGCAGTATCCGTCGTCCCCGTTGACTCAACGCCCGATAATCGCCGACTGCCTGGGCCCGGATCAGGGATCCGAAGGAGTAGTCGGTATCGGGAACCGGGATATCCACGGCGGTGTCATCCACCAGCTGGAGGACGAGAGCCCGGTCAGGCCCTCCCTTGTGCAACTGACCGGTGGAGTGGAGGAAACGGGGGCCATATCCGATTGTGGCGGCCAGCTTTCGTCGATCCCGCAGGAAAGTCTGAAGAGAGTGAAGGCGATTGGTGAGCCTGTCAGAGGGTGGGAGCCAGATCTGGAGAGAGAAGTAATCTCCCGCCTTTGCCTGGCGGGCCCAGTCGTAGACGGCCCGTTCCAGTTCGGAAAGATCGGCAGTCCCGAACTCTTCCAGGGAGGGCCCCTCATCACTCTCACCCGACATGGCCTGTCGGGCCAGATCCTTGGCCAGCTGCACATCGGGCTGATCGAAGGGATTGATTCCCATCACCGAACCGGCGGCGGCCACGGCGATTTCCCAGGCGTACATCTCCCGACCGAGATCTTCCTTCTCATCCAGCAGTATCCTGATGACCGGATGTCCCTTCTCTTCGAGCGCGGTGAGCAGGGATTCATCTGCCGGGCCCTCCTCACCGGCCAGTGAAAAGGCCACGAACAGGCGGTCCCTGCCATACACTTCCGGCTCCCCGGTCGGCTCATCCGCGACCGGGACGATACCGTGACCCTCCTTGCCGGTGCTTTCGGCGATCAGCTGTTCCAGCCAGGCGGGGAAGGCCTTCAGGGAAGGGGAGGCCATGAAGGTGACCTTGTCGAGTCCTGCCAGCGCCAGTTCTCCGAGTATCGCCCCCAGGGTGAGGGCCGGGTTGGCCGGGCCGGGAGCCGCGAACGTTGTCGCTTTGGCTATCTCCCGGGCACTGGCCAGCAATTTCCCGACATCCACGCCAATGAGGGCCGCGGGCACGAGGCCGAAGAAGGTCAGAGCGGAATAGCGTCCACCCACCTCTGGAGGGGTCTCGAACACGCGTCTGAACCCATGTTCCCGGGCGAGATCAGAGAGTGAGGAGCCGGGATCGGTGATGGCCACGAAGTGGCGGCCCGGATCGTCGGAGAGTTCCCGGAGCAGTGAGTGAAAGTAACGGAAGAAGGAGATCGTCTCGACCGTGCCTCCCGATTTGCTGGAGACGACGAAGAGGGTCGCTTCGAGATCGATCTCCGCGGTCACGGCCTGTACGGCTTCGGGGTGGGTGCTGTCGAGGACCCGCAGGGCCGGGTAGCCTCCGGCATTGCCGAAGGTCTCCTGGAACACTTCCGGAGCCAGACTGGAACCGCCCATGCCGAGAAGGAGGATATGCCTGAAGCCCTCGTTCCTGATGGTATCGGAGAAGCTCTTCAGGTCCGCCACCTGGTCGAGCATCTCGGCGGGAAGGTCGAGCCAGCCGAGCCGGTCGGTCAGTTCCGGCAGGGGGGTTGACGCCCACAACGTGTGATCGCGTTCCCAGAGCCGGTCAGCGAAACGGTTCTCCTGCCATTCCTCCAGTCGTTTTTCCACCTGCTCGATGGAGGTCATAGTGATCTGCGAGATTCATCAAGTATTCTCCCCGAGGCCTGGTTTTTTACCGAACTTCCCATACTACTCATGAGTGTTCAGAAAGGGTAGAGTGTTACCGGGGACCTTACGAGATACGGCGCCGTTCGATTGCAGCGGTTGTTGCGTAACAGGGCACTGAATACATTGTCTGGTTCCAAACTCGTGAAGGAGTGCTCAACGTTCTGATCCTCGTCTGCTATACGGCCGCGCTGTTCCTGAGCGCCTTTCTCGCCTTCTCCCTCCAGCCGATGGTCGGGAAGATGGTGCTGCCGCTCCTCGGCGGCGCTCCCGCGGTCTGGAACACCTGCATGGTCTTTTATCAGGTGGTGCTGCTCGCCGGGTACGCCTATTCGCATCTGCTGGCCGGCCGCCTGAGCCTGAAAGTCCAGCTCCTCGTCCACTTCGTCATCCTCGCTCTCCCCTTCCTCTTCCTGCCGATCACACTGGCCTCGACCGGTCCTCCGGCTGGAGGGCAGAGCCCGACCCTCTGGCTCCTGAGTACGCTCCTCCTGGTGGTGGCGCCGCCGTTCTTCGCGGTCACCACGACCGCGCCGCTGCTGCAGAGATGGTTCGTGTCCACACGGCACCGTGAAGCGGCCGATCCCTACTTCCTCTATGCCGCCAGTAATCTGGGCAGTCTGCTGGCCCTTCTGGCCTATCCCTTCGTCCTGGAGTGGCTCCTGCCGCTGACCGGCCAGAGTCGCGCCTGGAGCCTGATGTATGGCCTGGCAGCGCTGCTGATCCTGGCGAGTGGAGCCATCGCCCTGAAGGGGAAGCCGGCGCTGGGGGAGGGGATTGCCTCCGCGATTCCGCAGAGTTCCACCGGCACCAACAGAATGCCCCGGACGACCCTTCGCTGGGTCTGGTACGCCTTTCTGCCCTCCAGTCTCCTGCTCGGCGTGACGCAGTACATCTCGACTGACATCGCAGTCATCCCGCTCTTCTGGGTGATCCCGCTGGCGCTCTACCTGCTCACGTTCGTCCTGGTCTTCGCGCGTCGGGTGGTGCTCTCTCGCGAACTGGTGCTCCGGCTCTTCCCCGGCGCCCTGGTAACGCTCATCTTCCTGCTGCTCATCCAGGCCACCAGCCCGGTCACCCTGGTGTACCCGGTGCACCTCGTCACATTCTTCCTGGCCGCCATGATCTGTCACGGAGAACTGGTCAGATCGAGACCTCCGGCGGAGGATCTGACCCGGTTCTACTTCTGGATCGCGGTCGGGGGGGCTCTCGGCGGTCTCTTCAACGCCCTCATCGCACCGCTCCTCTTCACCCGCATCCTCGAGTATCCGCTGGTTCTCCTCCTGCTGGCGCTCGCCCTCCCGGGGAGTGGGGTCCAGGATCGGAAGACCGGCTGGCGGGGGGACCTGGCCGTCATGCTCGGGCTCGTGCTGCTGATCCTGTTGGTGCCGGCCCTGCTCGGCCTGCTCGGTCTCGACATGGATACCAACTCGCTCCGGACACCGCTCTACGCGGCAGCCGCCTTCTTCTGCTACCTGGGGAGCCGGAACCGACGACGGTTCGGTCTCGCCGTGGGCGGGGTCCTCGTGGCAGGCATGCTCTTCTGGGGCTTCGGACGCGCCGGCAGATCGATCTTCGCGGAACGCTCCTTCTTCGGTGTCAGCCGGGTGATCCGCTACGAACAGGATGGAGAGACCTTCAACAGTCTGATCCACGGCAATACGCGTCACGGTCTCCAGAACCTGGCCGATAACGAACGGTCGATCCCGCTCCTCTACTACCATCCCTCAGGTCCGGCGGGCGACATCATGGCGTTCGTGAATGAACGCTTCCCGGCGGCCCGCGTCGGCGCGATAGGCCTCGGGACGGGGGCGATGGCCGCCTACGGGACGGAGAAACAGCATTGGACCTTTTACGAGATCGATCCGGTCGTGGCGGAGATCGCCGGCGATCCCCGATTCTTCAGCTATCTCTCCGACAGCGACGCCTCATGGGAGATCGTGCTCGGTGATGGGCGACTCTCGATCTCCGGGACTGAAGAAGGGATCTTCGACCTGATCATCGTCGACGCGTATGGATCGGACGCCATCCCGGTGCACACCATCACCCGGGAGGCAGTCGGGATGTACCTCGATCGCCTTGCGCCGGAGGGGCTGCTGGTATTCCATATCTCCAACATCTATATCGACCTGGAACCGGTGGTGGGCGCGCTTTCCCGTTCCCTGGAATGTGAGGCCCTCATCCGTGTCGATGACGCTATCTCACCGGAGGAACAGCGAAAGGGCAGATCGGCCTCCACGTGGGTCGTTCTTGCTTCCCGACCGCAATATCTGGCATCATTTGCCGTCGATCCGGCTTGGCGGGCTATTGAGGCACCCCGCGAAACCCGTCTCTGGACCGACGACTACTCGAATCTGCTGAGTGTTATCCACTGGTAGCTGTGATCGTCCTCTGTCGGTGGTGCAGGGTCTGACTCAAGAGGGTTGAAGGAGGATGTCTGATGTCGAAAGCGCCTGAACTTCTCGAACGGGCGACATCTGCCGCTGCCGAGTTCCGGGATTTCGATCAGGAACAGACGGATAGAATCGTCCGCGAGATCTATCTCAGGGCCATGGACGCCCGGGTTACCCTGGCGAAGCAGGCCCATGAAGAGACCGGTATCGGAGTGTGGGAGCACAAGGTTATCAAGAACGTCATCGCCGCCCAGCTCGTCTACGATGACATCCGGAACGAGCGGACAGTCGGGGTGATCACCGATGATGAGCGGCGCGGACTTATTGAGGTCGCCCAGCCGATCGGTCCCATTTTCGCGTTTACGCCCGTCACCAATCCCACTGCCACGACGATCTTCAAGGCCCTGATCGCCATGAAGACCCGGAATCCCCTGATCATCAGCCCTCACCAGGCGGCCCGTCGCAGTACCGTGGCGACCGCCGAGATATGCGCCGAAGCAGCCCGGGCGGCGGGCGCTCCTGAAAACGCGATCCAGTGGCTGGTGAAACCCTCGCCCGACACCGTGAACGACATCATGAGGAGCCGGCAGATATCGCTCATCCTGGCGACCGGAACCGACAAGCTGGTGGCTAAGGCGCGCCTGTCGGGAACCCCCATCATCGGCGTGGGACCGGGCAACGTGCCGGTCTACATCGGCCGGACCGCCGATGTGCCTTTTGCTGTTGCCAGTATCCTGCGGTCGAAACTGTTCGATAACGGATCGGTCTGCGCCAGCGAGCAGGCGGTCGTGGTGAAGCGGGATACCGCCGACCGGGTTGAGGAGGAGTTCGTACTGCAGCGCGCCTACTTCCTCACGCCCGATGAGACAGAAAAAGTCGGCGCCATCGCCTACGACAGTGAACGGCGTATCATGAACGCCATGGTCGTCGGGCAGAGCGCTGAAAGGATAGCGGAGAGTGCCGGTATCGAGGTGCCGGTCGGCACCCGCCTGCTGATCGCGAAACTCGACCGGGTGGGACGGGATGTGCCGATCTCGGCCGAGATCCTGGCCCCGATCCTGGCCTTCTACACGGAGGAGGATTTCGACACCTCGATCAAGCGCTGTACCGAGATCACCTGGTTCGGAGGGGCGGGACACACCGCGGTCATCTATTCCAATGATGATGAACGGATCAAGTACTTCTCGCAGGTGATCGACGCGGGACGAATCCTCGTGAACATGCCGGCGACCCAGGGCGCGCTCGGCGGCATCTACAATGCCCTGAGACCGTCCTTCACATTGAGCTGCGGTTCGGGGGGGCGGAACATCACCACCGACAATATCACCATCACCCACCTGCTCAACATCCACCGGATAACCCGCCGGAGACCGAATCCCCGCTGGGCACAGTTCGAAAAAGTCCACTTCCTGAACGAGGCCCGGACGGCAGTCGATCTGGAGCAGGAGTTCGACCGCAACTTCTGATCAGGTAATGTTGTGTCCAACCGGTTGCGAGGGACCCGGTTCTGTAACATCCAGCTCCCTCCACTCACCAACCTCCGACAAGCAGGTCGCCCCGGTCACACGCCGATCATCACCGGTCGACACGGAGCCAGCGGGCGTACACCCGCTGCTGTTCCGGAGTCGGGTCCGCGATCATCTCCAGCGAGGCAGAGAGGGGCCAGCCCGCCTGGATGATCGGAATCGTCCGTTCCTCACCATCGCGCAGTACCGTGACCCGGATCGTGTCACCAGGTCGATGTTTGTCATATTCGGTCATGTAACCGGCGTACCCGTCGAATCGAACTCCATCCAGCGCCGTGATCTCATCCCCGATGCTCAAACCCTGGTGCCAGCCGGGTGTGTCATCGATCAGGCCGGTGATCCGTACCCGGCCGTCATCGGTATTCAGACTCACCCCCATGTACGGCCCGTCATCGATGGGTCCGGGGCCGCGGATGAGCCGCAGGCCGGCGTGTGCCAGGAAGGGATCGAAGTCGAACTCCGTCCGGCTGCGTACATAACGGTCGAAGAAGTCGGTATAGCTCTTGCCGGCCACATATTCACAGGCCGCCTGGAACTCGGACGGGGTGAATCCGCGATCGAGCTTCCGGTAGAACTCCTCCCACAGGTACCTCATGACGTTATCGAGTGACTTCTCCCCTGCGGTGGTCGCGATGATGTCCAGGTCGAGCATCGCCCCGATCAGGTTGCCGCTGGCATAATAGGAGAAAGTCGTGTTCCAGCTCTCTTCATGGGTGATGTAGCTCTTGATCCAGGCGTCGAAACTGGCCTCTTCAGGGCTCTGGCGGAGATGGCCGGGCTGGAAGAGGTATTGGAAAATCTCACCTTCAAGTTCCCCGAGGAATCCCTCCTGGGTCAGGTAGCCGGCCCGCCGCCGGATCTGTTTGTCGTAGTAGACCGTCAGCCCCTCGGCCACCCAGAGCGACCTGGTGTAGTTCTCACGACTGTAGTCGAAGGGCCCCAGTTCGATCGGCCTGATCCGCTTCACGTTCCAGGCGTGGAAGAACTCGTGTCCGATGAGCCCGAGCAGCTGCAGAATGGTGTCCTCCGAGTCGAGGTACCCGCCGGGGAACCCGAGAAAGGTGGAATTTGAATGTTCGAGACCGCCCCCATCCACTCCCTGGGCCATCATGAAGACGTAACGCTCGTAGGGGATCTCGCCGATCACACCGATGGCGCTCTCCACGATCCGGCGGGTGTGGCGGGTAAGCGCTTCCCGGTTCACGTCACCGGGGCCCGAGACAGCGATCTCATGAGGGACACCTTCGACGCGGAAGCGGAGGATCTCGATCTCTCCCATCTCGATCGGGCAGTCGTAGAGCTGGTCGAAGTCATCGGCCTGGAGGATGAAGGGATGGCCAGGTTCTGACCGCAGACCGGTGGCGATCCGGGGGAAACCGCGGCCGGGACGAATCTCCACCCTGACCGGATCCTCTTTAAATGGTTCGGGGAACATGAACATATGCGGCCCGTTGATGATCGCCCGCTCCTCATCCAGGTAGGAGTGCCGGATGGTCTTCTCGTACGCAAAAACCCGGTAGGTGAAGGAGAGTCCCCCGGCGCCGGCGGTTCGCACCCGCCATCGGTTCTTGGCGACCTTTTCGAAGGGGAGGGGATTCCCCTCCAGGTCGTGGGCAGCCTCCTCGTTCACGAACTGGGGGTATTCCCGGATCATGTACGATCCGGGGATCCAGACCGGCATGATGAGATCGAGATGATCGCCCGCCGGTATATCAGGCACCCGGAGCTCCACCCGGTAGTAGTGGAGCTGCGGATCCTCCATGGTCACGATGAAGGAGACCGGGTATTCCTGCGCCGGAGCGGCGGTGCAGGCAGTAACGGTGATAATCATCAGGACGGGCAGCAGCGTGAACGCGTGTCGCCGGCTGCGGGACGGGATTGTCATCATCATGGGGAACTCACCAGGCTGGTTGAGGTCAGGAAGTCAATCACACTCCTGTATACGCTCCTGTGGTTGGAGGGTTTCGGAGTTGAGCGTGGACAGGTACCATGCCGGATGGACAGCAGGCATCATGACGGGGCGACGGGAGTGATGGTATGAAGGAGATGAGCGAGTCGCTGTTCCGGACCGGAGACGGCCTCTCTGTCCCGGCAGTCACGACGGAACAGATGCGGGAGGTGGACCGGATCGCGGTGGAGGAATTCGGCCTGGGCATCCTGCAGATGATGGAGAATGCCGGGCGGAACCTGGCTCTGACCGCCCTGGACATGCTGGGTGGGAGGAAAGGCGAGGTGACCATCCTGGCCGGCGCCGGCGGCAACGGCGGGGGCGGCATCTGCTGCGCCCGGCACCTGCATAACCGTGGTATACCTGTCAATCTTCTGCTCGACAGGGAACCGGAATCGCTACGCGGCGCGGCGGCAGACCAGCTCCGGATCCTCCGGGCAGCGGGTGTCCATCCTCTCGACGCCACCGAGGCCGCCGACGCGATCGGGCGGGCCGGTATCATCATCGATGCCCTGATCGGTTACTCTCTCCGGGGAGCCCCGGTCGGACGAGTCGCCGCACTCATAGATCTGTGCAACGATAAGGGTGGGCAGGTCCTCTCGCTCGATGTTCCCTCCGGTCTCGACGCCACCACCGGTGAATCGCCCGGATCGGTCGTACGACCCGACCGGACGCTGACCCTGGCGCTGCCGAAGACGGGATTGGCAACCGTTGCCGGTGATCTCCTCCTGGCTGACATCGGTATCCCGCCCGAAGTCTTTCAG
>JALGWK010000093.1 GCA_025774205.1 bacterium | reverse complement strand
GAGCACATCCGTCTGGAGGATCTTGAAAGGGTAGATCTCGAGCAGGTTCTCGGACAGGACCACCATGTCAGCCAGTTTGTCGACCTCCAGACTGCCCAGATCCTCCTCCCAGAAATTGGCATACGCCGAACCGAGGGTGTAGTACCTGATCGCCTCTTCCATGGTGAGCCGCTGTTCGGGGTAACGGGTGACAAGATTGACCAGGTTCATCCTCGGATCGATGTTGGAGACCGGCCAGTCGGTCCCCCATGAGAGCATGGCGCCCGTTTCGAGAAGGGAGCGCCACATGTCCACCCGGTGGGAGCGCTCCACACCCAGCCGTTCCTCCCGATAAGGTTGTCCTCCCGTGATGCTCGGCTGCATGGAGGCAATGACGCCCAGTTCCCCGAACCGGGGGATATCGTCCAGGGCGATCACGGTGGCATGCTCCATGCTCCACTCGATGCCTGAGATCCTTTCGGCCGTGCAGCTGCCGGGCGCGTTCGTAGGCGTTCAGGGTCCAGTGGACGGCCCTGTCGCCGATGGCATGCACGCCGACCTGGTAACCGTGTTCGTGCGCCCGGGCAACGACCCGATAGAACTCCTCTTCTTCGTACTGGGCCAGGCCGGTATTACCCGGTTCCTCGGTGAAGTCCTCGAACATCAGAGCTGACCTGACGCCGATGGTTCCGTCAAGGAACCCCTTGAGCATGCCGATCCGCACCCAGTCGCTTTCCCGGTCCTGTTCGATCCCCTCCTCGATGTAACGGTCGAGGCCGCCCAGACCGAGCCAGGCAGAAATCCGCAGGGTCAACTCCCCGTTCTGCTGCAGTTTGAGGAAGATATCTCTGTCCTCCCGGGACGATCCGGTGCTGATGGTGGTGATTCCGACCTGCCTGGAATAGTCGAGCGCGGCATCGATGTACTCGCGAGGTGTCCAGGTATTGGGGACCCGCATGAGGTTCGCGGCGGCTTCCTTCAGGATGCCGGTCGGTTCCCCGGTGTCGGGATCGAGTGTGATCTCTCCCCCCGGGGGAACCTCTGTATCCCCAGTGATGCCGGAGAGTTCAAGTGACCGGCTGTTCAGCCAGACGGCGTGACCGCCCCCACGGTTCACGACCACCGGATTGTCGGGTGAGACCGCGTCGAGCATCTCCTTCGTGGGCCAGCCCAGGCCGGGGAAGATCACGGTGTTGGGGAATGACCCGAGCGCCCATATGGCTTCACCCGGCTCTGTTTCGGCAACCGCTGCCGCCAGCAGTTCCTGCACAGCGTCAATCGTGAAAACCCGGCTCAGATCGAGTTGAGAGAGGCGCCTGCCGCCGCTGGAGAAGTGGCAGTGGGAGTCGATGAAGCCGGGCATCACGAAGGCCCCCTCGACATCGAGGACCTCGGTGCGGCGTCCGATATGCCGCCTCACTTCAGAATAATCTCCGATGGCGACGATCCTGCCGCCGGTCACCGCGACCGCTTCCGCCCACGGATTTGATTCGTCGACGGTCCAGATCTTCCCGTTGACGATGGCCATCTCGGCCCGTTCCTGGGCCTGGACACCGGTTGTGGTCATTGCGATAAGGAGCAGCGAAGTGGTGAGGATCATTGAGCGCTTCATGAGCGGATTCTCCATTCAGTCATCACGGCTGCCGATCACCCGGCAGGTCATCGATCAGCCGTTCGAGATACTCCCATAACCGGATGCCGGGGGCATCCTCTGCCCTCGCGGCTCCCGGATCGATCTGCTTCAGTGATACGGAATAGAACCCCGGCGGTTTCGATGGACGTCTCTCTTCTGACGGTCTGGAAGGCTGTGACCACCGATCCGATGGAGGCGCTGCGGCGGGAGTAGGAACGGGACAGATTGACAAATCAGGTCGATCGGGGAGAATGGGAGCATGTCCGGCTCCCGGAGACCGATCCCTGTTCTGCCCGCGCGTTCAGTACTCCTCAGGTTGTGTGTCTTTACCCTGCTGGTACCGGCCGCCTGTTCAGGCCGGCCTGAGGGCATGGTCGAGATCGACGGCGTCCTCCACGTGATGAATACCACCGAGCCGCTCGAACCCGATCTGCCGATCTCGCTCGAACTGCAGGCAGTCATCGGGGTGGCTGAAGGCCCGGAAGAGTACATGCTCGGCATCATCATCGGGCTCGAGGTCGATGACGAGGGTCGGATTTACACAGTCGGTTGGCATGAGAATTCGGTCAGGGTCTTCCTGCCGGAAGGATCGTTCAGTCATCACATCGGCCGCCAGGGGCAGGGTCCGGGCGAACTCGAGCGGGTCCTGCTCGAAGGGATGCGGGTGGCGCCGGACGGAAACCTGTGGATCGCTGATGCCGGTCGCCTCCAGTTCACTCTGTTCACTCCGGCGGGCGAGTACCTTCACGATATCAGGATTGGCCGGCGCCTGCTCAACCTCTTCCTCTTCGAACCGCTCCGGGACGGCTTCATGGGGGTAATACAGCAGACGCAGATGAGCAGCGAGACCGATTTCGTGACCGCGTTCTCCCTCGACCGGTACTCGGTCGACGGGGATTCGCTCTCGTCGGTCGAGTTGTCCGCGATCCAGATCAATCCCATGCAGATGGAGACCGAAACCCTGGCCTGGATGGAACCGCTGATCGTCCTCGATCGTCGGGAACGGATCTGGCAGACCTTCCGGCGGAACGACGAGTACCGGCTGACGGTCTTCTGGCCGAACGGATCGGTCGAGCGGGTGGTGGAGAAGGAGTTCGACCGGGTGTTGAAGACCGCGGAAGAACTCGAAGAGGAACGGCAATTCTATCAGCGGGTGATGGACCGACTTCAGCGGGAAAGCGGGGGGATGCCGGCTGACTTCGAGTTCCCGGTGATCGATCCCCTGAAGACGACGGTCCAGTCGATCTCCTACGATCCCGACGGCTATATCTGGGTCAAGGTCAACACTTCGAAGAGCGGCGCGACGAACACCTTCGACCTCTTCGATCTGGCAGGTCGGTACGTCACCCGGTTCGTCATTGGTGCTCACGAGCGGATCGATCGGATAGCGATCGGAGCCGGTCACCTCTGCGTGGTGACGGGGTTCGACGAGGAATTCGTGCAGATCCACGTCTATACGATCGATATCCCGGGACGCGACTGAATCCTTCCCGATATCTGTTGCCCGGAAGGCGGCAACACGATCTGACCTCCTGCCGTATTGTAGACCATACCTGTCACTGAGAAGGCTGTGGATGAAGAATGAAATAGTGCTGATATCGCTCCTGCTGGTGGGTTCCGGATTCATGAACGAGGTGAAGTCGCAGAGTGAACCGGTATCCGGGTTGCGGCACAGACGGGGGCTCACGGTCGAATTCGGTCGCGGCGGGTATGCCATCACCGATGAGAACATCTCCAGGGAGAAGTATGCCGGTTCGATCCCCTGGGTCGGTGTTGAATGGGCCCGCGATCATACCAGGAATCATTTTCGGCTCGGCTTCGAAGCTTTGAACTCGA
This sequence comes from bacterium, assembly GCA_025774205.1. Classification (GTDB taxonomy): domain Bacteria; phylum Blakebacterota; class Blakebacteria; order Blakebacterales; family Blakebacteraceae; genus Blakebacterum. The sequence goes on along the minus strand of JALGWK010000093.1, from coordinate 3,698 downwards.
GCAGTATCCGGAACCACAACGTCACCACGACGATCACTCAGGTCTCGCTCCACCAGGCATTCCTCTACCCCCTGTCGGACCTCAGGCTGTTCAAGCGGGATGCCACCCTGCTGCTGGGCCCCTCGACAGAGTTCTTCATCCTGATGAACAGCCAGGATATCGCTGTCGCTGCCCTTGGATTCGCGCAATCGATCGCGGCCCTGATATCTGTCGGCGTCCGATCTGAACTGACGATTCCGCTCACGTCCCGAATACAGGCCGAAGGCTCGCTGCGGGCCGGGGTCCTCTCGCTGGCTGCCCGGATGGTTGACGATGAACGGACCGACGAACCGCCGGCCAGACTCCTGACCGCGTTGTCGGGCACACATGTCGTCTTCAGGCTGGGGATCAGGTACTCGTTATCGGAGAGGTGGTCGTGCCGTCTGGCCTATGCCTCCGACATCACCCGGATCAGCAGCTGGAATCCGCTCCTCTCGGCCAGCGACTTCCTCAATCTCTCTCTGACCTGGGGATTGTGAGATGACCCGCGGCGCGCGTAAGGTGCTCCTGTTCGGGCTGGTGATCTGTCTTACCGGAGTCGCTGCCTGCCAGGACCTGATCGTGAAGTCTCCCGATTCCGATCTGATCGTGGAGGATTTCGAGGCCGCCTGGAGCGCGATCGACGCCGACTATCCCTATCTCGGATTCAAGGGGATCGACTGGGACTCGATTTACACCGAGTACCGTCCCCGGGCCGAGGCGGCGAGGGGAGATGAGTTCATCGGTGTCCTCCACGACCTGCTCGGCCAGCTGCAGGACGGGCATGTTTTCCATGTCACCCCGGGCGGCTCGGAGATCTACCCGTGGATTCCTCCCCGGAGAGTGAGGGATCAGGGACTCTACAACCCGTTCGTGGTGAGAGGCTATTTCGACCGGGATCTGCAGCGGTCACCGAGCGGCTGGATCGAGTACGGGATCCTGCCTGACAACATCGGGTACATCTTCCTGGCCAGTTTCCAGGAGGATTACCTGACCGAGGAATTCGGCGTGGTCCTCTGGTCGCTCCGTTCGACCTCGGCCCTGATCATCGACATCCGTCAACGGATCGGCGGGTCGCTTCAGAACGTCGACGCCGTCGTCAGCCGGTTCCTGACCGGGTCTCTGACCAGGATGGAATATCGGGTGCTGGGTGAGCTGATCTATATACCGCCGCTTCAGCCGCGTGGTTCAACACCCTGGACGAAACCGGTGGTGGTCCTGATCAACGGCCTGACCTACAGCGCGGGAGAGATGTGCGCCGAGATGCTGAAGCAGCTGCCGTACGTGACGGCGGTGGGGGACACCACCGGGGGTGGATCAGCCGGGAACACGCAGAGCGCCCCGGGTGAGTACCGACTGCCGAGCGGCCGATACATATCGATCGGGACCACCGACTGGCGGCGCTATGACGGACTGCCATGGGAGTGGAACGGCGTTCCGCCCGACATCCGGGTGGTCAACACGATGGCGGCCATCCGGGCCGGTCGCGACCTTCAGCTCGAATACGCGATCGATCGCCTGAAGTGATCCGCCTCCGATCCGGACCCACTCCAGGTCCGATTCAGTTTCCCTCGTCCTTCGAGCGGTCGTGGGGCACGATCTCCTCGAGGCTCTTCCCGGCCAGCTGCTGGTTGAACGCGGCCAGATCGGTGTTGATGATCACCTTCAGAAGATCGAGCTGGACCTGCAGTTCGGTCGTGAGGATGACAAAGACCTCGTATGACTGGTCGGTCGGGCGATAGTCGCCGCTCATCACCACCCCGAGGAGGGCGGCGATCTTGTTGTTCAGCTTGATGGGGAAGTTGAGCGGATCCTGGCCGCTCTGGTTCCTGACCTGGTAGATCTCCCCTTCCGGCCCGCTCAGTTTCGCCTTCAGTGCCTCGCCGGCCCGGACGAGCGTCGCGTCGTTCCCCGAAGCCTCGAAGGCGGCGTCGACCTTCGTCTTGATGTCGCGGATCATATAGACAGCGTCATTGGCGTTGTTGGTCCGTTCGGTGATCAGCATCGCCAGATCGAACTGCGCCCGCAGATCGGCGTCGGACGAGCCACTCCGGGGATCGGCAATCCACCTGAAATGGGAAGACTGCTCCACGGTCCGGACGCGCCGCCGGTCAGCGAACACGGCTTTCATGGATATCCGGTAGGCCCCGGGAGGGGCGGTGACCGGCCGCGGTCCCGCCGCCCACATGATCATCCCCTCGAAACTGCGGAAGGAGGGGTACTGGAGGAAGGCCGAGGTCCGGTGCATGCCGGCCGACTTCGAGATGCCCTGGCCCTCGCCGCTTGCGAGGGTCGTGATCACGTTTCCGTCCAGGTCGGAGATCTCGAACACGATCGATTCAGCGTCCTCTGTCAGGAGGTAGGTGATCACCACTCCGCTCAGGGGATTCTGACCGACCGTCGCGGCAGATCCTCCGCTCCGTCCCCGGAAGCGACCGCCGCCACCGCCCCAGCGTACCCGCCAGGCGTCTTTCGGCTGGAAGTAGAAGGCACTGCGCTCGGCGGGGATCTCATCGATCTCGCGGAGCGGGGTGATGTCGTCGAGTACCCAGAAGGACCGGCCGTGGGTGGCAACGATTACGTCGTCTTCCTTCAGAACCAGGTCGTGGATCGGGGAGAGGGGCAGGTTCAGCTGGAGCGACTGCCAGTTCTGGCCGCCGTTGAAACTCACGAAAACGCCCATCTCGGTACCGGCGTAGAGGAGGCCCTTCTGAACCGGATCCTCCCTGACCACCCTTACGAAGGTGGTGTTGGGAATACCGCTGACGATCTTCTCCCAGCTCTTCCCGTAGTCGTGGGTTACGTAGGCCCACGGCGTGTAGTCGTCGTTCTCGTGGTTGTCGACCGCCAGCCAGGCGGTCGCGGGATCGTGCGGGGAAGCCTCGATCATGCTGCACAGACCCCACTCGGGCATGCCCGCAGGGGTGATCTGCTCCCACGAGGCGCCGCCGTCGCGGGTGATGTGCACCAGGCCGTCATCCGAGCCGGCCCAGATGAGGCCGGAGATGATGGGGGATTCCGAGATCGTGAAGATCGTGGCGTAGTACTCCACGGCGGTGTTGTCGTGGGTGAGGTCGCCTCCCGAGGGCCCGAGGGTGGAAGGATCGTTCCGGGTCAGATCGGGACTGATCTTCTTCCACGTTTCCCCCTCGTTGGTGCTTTTCAGCAGGAACTGTGAGCAGGTGTAGAGTACATCCGGATCGTGGGGCGAGAAGACGATCGGGAAGGTCCACTGGAACCTGAGGGCGGCATCGATGGCGCCGTGACCCATCGGGTTGTCGGGCCAGGCGTTGATGTTCCGGCTCATCCCCGTCCGGTGGTCGACTCGCGTGAGGAGTCCCCCGTAACTGCCGCCGTAGACGATCTCCGGATCTTCGGGGTCGATCGCGATATAGCCGCTCTCACCGCCGGCGGTCGACTCCCAGTCATCCTCCCCGATCCCGAAACCGGTGGTGCGGCTCGCTATCCGGGCCGTGCTGTTGTCCTGCTGGGCGCCGTAGATCCGGTAGGGGAAGTGGTTGTCGGTGGTGACGTGATAGAACTGTGCCGTGGCGAGGTCCTGCTCTGACCAGCTCTGTCCACCGTCGAAGGAGACGTTGGCGCTCCCGTCATTGGAGTTGATCATCATCTGCGCGTCGTCGGGATTGAGCCACAGGTCGTGGTTGTCGCCGTGCGGCACA
>JALGWK010000460.1 GCA_025774205.1 bacterium | reverse complement strand
CCCGGTTCGGGCGGGAACCAGCGCCGCGGCCAGGTGTTCCCGACCGACGGCACGCAGAGGGCATAGCCCGCGTCTCCCCACTCATCCACCCCGTACCGGATGGTGCTGCCGAGATGCTGGTCTCCCGCGATATGAACCGCGAATCCCCGACGTATCTCCCTGACCGCCCGGTTCCTGCCGCTCTGCGGCCAGCCGTTGGAATCGCCATCGGTGGCCTTCTTCCAGCCATCGGGATGGACACCTTCTTCGAGGATCGGAGTCGATGGCAGAACCGCACCACTCGAGGCTTCAGCGGGGATCGTCGCCACGTTGGCGAAGACCGTCTGGGAGAGGACCACCTTCATCCAGGTCGCGTTCTTCCAGTCGGCCGACCATTCGCTGAGAAACCTGAGCTGACGGTCTCCCAGCAGCACCGCTCCCGTGACATCCGCCCCGGTGACCGGATCGAAGCCGGGGGCCTGCGGCCAGCCGTTCACAAATCGGCCGGCCGGCACCGCCACGGTCGGGCTCGATTTCCACTGCCGATCTCCAAGCACGGCAAAGCTTACCCCACCGTACTGTACGTCGGTGTAGTAGACAGAGATCCCCTGTCCCGAGGGAGTCGGATCGTACGGATCGGGCAGATGGGAGGTCTGGGTCTGATGCACCACATTCACGAACCGGGGCGGCATCACGTAGCCGCCGCTGTCCTGGGCGGTCATGCCCTGAGACGCTTCAGCTTTCCTGCCGCCCGCGCCCCAGATATTGCCGTGATAGACATCGTGGTCATCGGGGATCGTGACTGTGGGTCGGTCACGCGTCAGGTCGCGGAATCCCCAGCACCATCGGTACCACTTGTAGAGGTAATCGAGAATCGCCTTGTCGGCGGGGTTCCTGATCGCGGGGGTGAGATCCCCCTCGTACACCTGGTCCCCGGAGAAGAAGAGGAAATCGGGATCGTGCCAGGTGACGGCGTCGATTACGTCGCGGTGCGGGAACCAGTATCCCTGACTGTTCCACTTCAGACCGCCGGTGTAATTTTTGTGCCCGGTGAAGGCCGCCACCACGAACTCCCCTTCATCCGGTTCGGCGCGTATCACCCCTTCATAGATGAACGAGGTGTACTGGTTCGGACCGCTCTTCAGATCGTACAGTACCCGGAATGGCGTATCACGCGAGGCATCCCAGTCTTCGACCCGGAAGGGCGCGATGTAACTGTCATCAACCCATTCGGCCTCGTCGGCGACCGACCACGAGCCCCGACCGCCTCTCCTGATCTCGAGCGTGACAGCGCCGGTATCGTCGAGCCCGAGCGGCGGCATCTGGGCGGTCAGGTTGAGGATCCCCTCACTGAGGGTGTACTGCGTCGCCAGCACCGGTCCGAAGCGACGATCATCGTGCCGTTCGACCTTCCGGCCCGACACCTCCCACGCTTCGAACCAGTACCCGTACGGACTGCCGGTCGGACCGAGATGGGAAACGAGCGCGATCCCGCCGTCCAGGTACTCTCCCGCGACGTCGGTGTACCTCGCCTCACTCAGCACCTCTCCGCTCGCCTCATCCCGGGCCGTGAGGCGCATCTCATATCCGCCATCCACCGCCTCTCCAGTGAGTTCAAGCACCACCGGTTCGCTGAAGCCGCCCTCGAAGACCCCACTCCCGTCGGGCCCGCCAGCCAGCAGCGGGATGGTTCCATCATCGACCCCACCGCTCACCGCCCACTGGTTCCCCACCCGGATATCGGTGGAGTTGCTGCGGAAGGCAACCGCGCCCGACCCATCGATCACGGCCAGGAGCCCGCCGTCCTCGGCTGGTTTACCGGTGAACGATTCCGCCGAAGGTGTCCGGTCGGCCTCGACGGGACCGGTCCGGACCGTCATCGAGAAGGAGTCGTGTCCCGGTCGCAGCGAATGGGTGAGGAGGAAAACCGTTCTCAGCGGAAAGCGCTGGGCGGCCTCCACACACACGAGGCGTCCGTCATCGATCTTCCAGTCGGCGAGACGGTTGGCAAAGTAATCCGGCCCCACCCAGACACGTTCGACTTCCGCCGGCCAGGCGGCCGGGTGCGGGTCCTCCGCGGCGCCGACGCATCCTGCCGTCAGCAGGAGGAGGAGTATGAACGGCATCGCAGGATCGATAGATCGGACTCTCTTCATCAGACTGCCTTCCCGGAAATAATGTCATGCGACCACGCCTTCAGCCGGCCTCACACCCGAGCCTACCATCGCCGGGACCACCGGGCAATTCCGCTCGACGGCTGAAGGTCGGTCGAGCAATTCCGCTCGACGGCTGAAGGTCGGTCGAGCAACTCCGCTCGACGGCCGAAGGTCGGTCGAGCAACTCCGCCCGATGGCCGAAGGTCGGTCGGAGTGGTTATACTGTGGCCTGCCCCGGATCCGTGATTGTGTCGGTCGGAGTGAATATTGTGTGCTCCGCCCCGAACGTGGGGTACGGTCCGCCGCGACCGGGACGTGATCACCTGTCACGATGGAACGATCTCATGAAGATTACCCTTGCCGGCTACAACCTCGATGTCTCCCTCATCGATGAGGCCAGGAACAGCGCTGAGAATCCAGAGGCCTTCACCCCGGAGACGATCGCGGTAGCCTATGCCCGCATCAGCCGTGATCCCTCACCGGTATCACAACTGAGAGCGAAGGCCATCAGTGATATCGAGAAAGCCCGGAAGTCGGCCCGCGCCATCGTCTTCGACATGGGGCACCAGTCAGTCGCCGAGCACGCGACGTTCAATTTCGACGTCCTCGACATCTCCCGGTTATGCGTGGAATCCCTGGAGTGGCATCGGCTCTGTTCCTATACCGAGAAATCACAGCGATACCAGGAACTGGAGGAGGATTTCGTCGAGCCCTCTGAACTGGAGGGAGAGGACCTCGATCTCTTCCGGAACATCATGGGAGAGCAGTTCGCGGTCTATCGCGAGGTGTACGGCGTCCTGCTGGAGCACTTCCGGGGCAGGTATCCCGAGCAGCTCGAGACGAAGCGCGGCACGAATGTGGTGGAAGGATACGCCAAGGAGGACGCCAGGTACGTCACCGGACTGGC
>JALGWK010000459.1 GCA_025774205.1 bacterium | reverse complement strand
GTGCGTTCGATCCTGGGCCTGAAGGAAATGCCCGAGCCGGCTGATATCACCGACGCCCTGGCCTGCGCGATCTGTCACGCTCACCGGCGGGAGATGCCACGATGATCTCATTTGTCGAGGGAACCCTTGCGTCGAAACACCCTACCGGGGCGATCGTGGAAATCGGCGGGGTGGGCCTCAGGTGCCTCATCAGCCTGACCACTTACGCCGAACTCCCCGAAGAGGGGGAACCGGTCAGACTCGTTACCGAACTGGTCACCAGGGACGACGGGATCGATCTCTACGGATTCTCCTCAGAGGCTGAACGAGTGCTCTTCCGACTCCTGAGGGGGGTGTCAGGGGTTGGCTCTAGAATGGCTCAGGGCATACTTTCCGGGCTTTCTGTTGAGGAATTCGCGAAGGCGCTGGCGACCGGAGACCTGGTCGCCCTCACCTCGATCCGCGGGGTCGGGAGGAAAACCGCCGAGCGTCTGATTCTGGAACTGAAGGAGAAGGTGCCGAGTCTGGTTGAAGTGACGGGCGAAGCAGTACCCGAGGAAGTCGCTGGAGCCGGCGAAGGGATACCCTTCCTGGATGAGGCGGTCCTGGCCCTCCGGTCACTCGGCTACTCCGCTTCGGAGGCGCAGAACGCGGTCGAGCGCGCCCTCGCCGCTTCTGAGGAAGAGCCCACGCTGGAGAGCCTCGTGAAGAGTGCTCTGACCCTTACCCGCTGAGCCCCGGCATCGGCTGCCGGGGCGGACTGACAGGTATGCCCGAGCCCCGGATAACAGCGCCGAAACCCACCGATGAAGACCTTGAGCTGGAAGAGGTACTCCGTCCGCGGACTTTCGATCAGTTCGTCGGCCAGAACACGGCAGTCGACAGTCTGAAACTCTTCATCAAAGCGGCGGTAGGGCGGAAGGAATCCCTCGATCATCTCCTCCTTTTCGGTTCCCCCGGACTCGGCAAAACCACCCTGGCGCATATTGTCGCCAACGAGATGGGGGTGGAGCTGCGGTCAACTTCCGGTCCGGTCCTCGAACGTCCCGGTGATCTGGCCGGCCTGCTCACGGGCATCGAGGAGACCAATGTCCTCTTCATCGACGAGATCCACCGGCTCAGTCCGGTTGTCGAGGAATACCTTTACGGCGCCATGGAAGACTTCCGGCTCGATATTCTGATCGATCGCGGTCCCGGCGCCCGGTCGGTGAAGCTCAACCTGAACCGCTTCACGCTGGTCGGCGCGACCACGCGGGCCGGAATGCTCACCAGCGCCCTCCGGGCCCGATTCGGTCTTACCACCCGCCTTGATTTCTACCCGTCGGAAGAGCTGGCAAGGATCGTGAAGCGTTCGGCGCGGGTGCTCAACGTGCCGCTTGATGGAGAGGGCGCGACTGAACTCTCCCGCCGGAGTCGCGGCACTCCCCGCATTGCCAACCGGCTTCTCCGCCGGGCCCGTGACGTGGCCCAGGTACGGGGGGATTGTGTGATCACACGCGCGGTGGCCGAGGAGACCCTCGAGATGCTGGGAGTCGACGACCGGGGACTGGACGAGATGGACCGGCGCCTCCTGCTGACACTGATCGAGAAGTTCGACGGCGGACCGGTCGGACTGAACAGCCTGGCGGTGGCGATCGGTGAGGAGGGAGAGACCCTGGAGATCGTCCATGAACCCTATCTCATCCAGGAGGGATTCCTCCATCGGACCCAGCGGGGTCGGGTCGCAACTCCGGCGGCCTTCGGTCATTTCGGCCATACTCCACCCGCTTCACGTCGCGGCGGGGGAGGGGCTTCGGATGGGCGGCGATCAGCCGAAGCAGTTCCTGGAAGTGGCCGGCCGGCCGCTGCTGGCGCACTCGCTCATGACCTTCGAGGTGCATCCCCGGGTGGCCGGCATCTTTCTGGTGCTGCCCGCCGACAGGCTGGCCGAGGCGGAACGGTTGCGCCGTGACTTCGGCGTGGACAAGATCGTCACCGCGGTCGAGGGGGGGGTAAGGCGGCGCGACTCGGTCCGGGCCGGACTCGACGCGATCGCGGCCCATCGGCAGGTAACGTCCGATCTGCTGGTAGCCGTGCACGATGGCGCCCGGCCGTTGCTCCGTCTCGATCTCCTCGGTCGGGTCCTCGAGGCCGCGGCCGAACACGGCGCGGCGGTCCCGGTTCTGCCCGTTCGTGACACGATGGTAGAGGTGGCGGCTGAAGAAACCCTCGGTGAAAGTGTCGATCGGCGGACTCTCCGGTCCGTTCAGACCCCGCAGGTATTCCGCTTCGACTGGCTGCGGGAGGCTCACGAGCGATACGGGGATGAGGATGCCACCGATGACGCGGGCATGGTCCGGGAGGCCGGCTATCCGGTCCGGCTTGTCTCAGGAGACGCGATGAACTTCAAAGTCACCGACCCGGACGACCTTGAACTGGTGGCCCGCGTCCTGGCCGGGGAGGTGAACGAGGGATGAGTATCAGGATCGGGATCGGATTCGACATCCACCGGACAGACCGGGAGCGGCCTCTCCTCCTGGGCGGCATCACCATCGAAGGGGCGCCCTTCGGTCTCGCCGGCCATTCCGACGCCGACGTAGTGCTCCATGCGGTCATCGACGCCTGCCTCGGAGCGCTGGCTCTGGGCGAT
>JALGWK010000092.1 GCA_025774205.1 bacterium | reverse complement strand
AAACGGACTCCAGACTGGCGCCGGAAGGTCGAGGAGATGCTGACAGAGGGGGAGGGTGATTGAGGGGGAGGTTGTGACGGATCAGGGAAGGACGGGAAAAGACGATGGAGAGCGATGGGGAGATCCGGCTGGGCATCAGCGCCTGCCTGCTGGGCGAGGAGGTCCGTTACGACGGCGGGCACAAGCACGACCGTTATCTGACCGATATCCTCCTCATGCGGCATCAGACATATACCGGTCGTTGATCCCGACGGAAATCACTGCCTTGAGGGTCCCGGAATCTTTACGGGATGCTTCATGGAACGCATGCGCGGCCGGCCTGTGGAAGATGATGAGCGTCTGCGTGATCCTTCAGCGAGAGAAGCGTTCCTCGAACAGATATTCAGAGACACTCCGATCGATCTAAAAAAAAGGCCTGCCGGCGGTAACCGACAGACCCTTTTCCAGAAGAAACTTCCCGGAGAATTATCCGAGAATCGCCTCGACCTCTTTGGCGTCCACCTCGGTGATGTAGGGCAGCCCGGTGACGTCGGCGGATTCCCGCGTCAGGCAGGCCACATCATCACGCGTGATGACGTCGAGGTTGAACTTGCGCTCACCGGCCATGATCTGGCGCAGGCCCTGTGCCAGCCGGCTGAAGTAGGTGTAGACACCCATGGCGCCGGTCGGCATCTCCTTGAAACGTTCCGGACCAACGAGGTCCTTCAGTTCGGGAGCCGTGATGAACACCTCTTCCGGCGTGGTGCCGAAGCGGCCCACGAAGACGGGCATCGCGCCGTCGGCCATGTGTTTGCCCAGGGTCTTTCCGACCATGGCGGCCGCCAGCGGCGAACGCGCCATCGCGATCAGTTTGGTGTACGGCGCGCCGAGCGAGAGTCCCTTGAAGATCATGTCTTCGAAGGTGAATCCACCCGCGAAGGCGATATCGGGCACGAACTCACCCTTCTCGTCAAGGTGCTTTGCCATGTTGTGAGTCAGGCTGTGCAGCTCGACAATCGGGACACCCCACTCGTTCATCATGCGCCAGGGGCTCATGCCGGTTCCGCCCCCGGCACCGTCGACCGTCAGCAGGTCGAGTCGTGCCTGGGAGGCCCACTTGACCGCTCTGGCCAGGTCGGCAGGACGCTGTGCGCCGGCTGCCCTCAGTTCCTCGACACGGGCCATGAAGTCTTCCTCGTTGATCATGCCGACACGGCTGTGCCGCTCAAACTCGTGAAAGACGCCCGACTTGAATGATTCGATCACAATGGGGTCAGTGGGGTTGGGGAGAACCACGTAACCACGCTTGTATAGCTCCTGCGCCTTCTCAAGGTTGGTGATCATGACTTCGCCACCGATGTCCTTGGCACCCTGACCCCACTTCAGTTCGGCAGTTTTGACACCGAGCTTTTCGATTGCGTACTCCTGGACGCCCAGACGTGTGTCCTCGATATTTGCCTGCAGGATCACATCGCCTTTGCCGTCGATCTGCCAATCCTGATAAGGTTTCACGCGGCTCTCGAGCCCGGGGGATTTCAACACCCTGCCGTCCTTGAATTCGGACTGCATGTCCATCCCCACCACATTCTCACCGATGGTAAGGGGTACGCCCTGAAGGGCTGCTCCGATGGAGAGGCCTTCCCAGTTCCTGGCGGCGACGTTGGTGGATCCCATACCGGCGATGATGAAGGGGAGGCCGACTGTGAACTTGTTGTCAACTCCGATCTCCCGTTCCAGCTTCACGTTCGGGAAGATCGCCTTGTCACTGTCCTCCTCGATCCCGTGAGCGCCCTTGGCGGTCCCGAGGATGGTCAGGTGGCTGTAGTCGATCGGGTAATCCTTCTCGGATGCAGCGGTGATGATGCCGAAGGGCTGCGGGTAGATCATTTCCGCTCCACGATATGCGGATTTGCCGATCTCGCACATCCCGACGCAGCCGTCCACACAGGTCGCGCACATCCCGGAAATGGTCGTGATGGCGTCTTCGGTGCGGTTTTTCGAGAGCGTTGCAGCGCTCGCGTTGACCTTGGTGTACGACATTGTGATTCCTCCTGGAATGCCCACTATTCCGGGCTGTTTCTCTGTTTATGATTCTTCTGTTGCCAACCGCCCGGTGGCGGGCAGGTAATCCCCTTCGGGACGGACACAGGTGCCGCATTCCGGCGGCATCCAGCATTGAACATCATCATATACCGCAACACACGATGGGCTGAAATTGAGGCAGGCATTGCAGAGGGTCGCCTCTTCGTCAGGGCCATGGCAACGTGACATGCATACCGGACAGATATACATGCAACCGCCACATCTTCGGCAGACCTCTGAGACCTCATCGAAAGCGGTGGTGATGCGGCGGTTCGGTCCACGGCCCACAAATCCGATCGCCGATGACATCATCTGCTCCGCACACATCCGGATGCAGAGACCACACAGAATACAGTCTTCATGTTCAGGTCGAAAACGCTGCTTCGTCATGCCATGCGCAGAAGCGAGGTCCTGAATCGTCTTCGACTGCGGTGAAGAACTGACCAGCAGTTCGAGCATCATCGCCCGTGTTTTCATGATTTTCGCCGAGTGTGTGCGGACCTCAAGCCCATCTTCACACCGGTAGGTACAGGAAGACACCATCTTCGATTTGCCGGGAGGGCCGATCTCGACGACGCAGAGGCGACAGGCTCCGTAACTGCTGAGGCCGTCATCGTGACAGAGGGTCGGGATATTGACACCATACGCCCTTGCCGCCTCAAGGAGGGTGGTACCCTCTTCCACCTCGACCGGCAATCCGTTGATATTCAGCGATATCAGTTTCATGCTTCTTCCCCACTTCCCGAGACGATGATGATCGCATCCGTCGGACAGACCTCGATGCATGATCCGCATGTGATGCAGACATCGGGATCGATTTCGTGCTCCAGGTCCTTCTCACCGCTGATCGCTTCGACCGGACAGACCTTGGAGCAGGCGTGACATCCGTCGCAGAGCTCTTCCTGAATGAAGTACCTGATCAGAGCCGCACAGACACCGGCTGAACAGCGGTGTTCGGTGATGTGGGCCTCGTATTCGTGACGGAAGTAGCGAAGGGTCGACAAAACCGGGTTCGCGGCGTTCTGCCCCAGCCCGCACATGCTCGCGTTGTTCACGGTCTCGCCCAGTTCCTCGAGCAGGTCGAGATGATCGAGCGTTCCCTTCCCCTCGCAGATGTCGTCGAGGAGCTCCCGCATCCGTTGCGTTCCCTTGCGGCAGGAGTAGCACTTGCCGCACGACTCCTCCTCGAGAAAACGGGTGAAGTAGCGGGCCACGTCGACCATGCAGGTCGACTCATCCATCACAATCAGACCACCCGACCCCATGATGGTTCCCGCTTTGGTCAGCGCCTCGAAGTCGATGGGCAGGTCGATGAGATCCTCAGGCAGACAGCCGCCGGCAGGTCCACCTGTCTGGATGGCTTTGAAGCTCTTGCCGTTGGGGACACCTCCTCCGATGTCGTAGACGATCTTGCGGATCGTCGTTCCCATCGGAACCTCGACGAGTCCGGTGTTCTTAACCTTCCCTACCAGGGAGAAGATCTTGGTCCCCTTGCTGCCTTCCGAACCGATGGAGGAGAACCACTCCGCTCCCTTGCCGATCACATGGGGCACGCAGGTCCAGCTCTCGACGTTGTTGATGACCGTCGGCTTGCCCCGGTACCCCGACTCGACGGGAAAAGGCGGGCGCTGGACCGGTTCGCCCTTTTTGCCTTCAAGCGAGGCGATGAGCGCGGTTTCCTCGCCGCAGACGAAAGCCCCGGCGCCCATCACGACCTTGAGGTCGAAACTGAAGTCGGACCCGAGGATGTTCTCTCCCAGCAGTCCCGCCTCCCGGGCCTGGTCAACGGCCTGGTTGATCCGTTGTACGGCGATCGGGTATTCGTAGCGGACATAGACAAACCCCTGGTTCGCGCCGATCGCGCGGGCACCGATACACATGCCTTCGATTACCCGATGCGGATTGCCTTCGATGATCCCCCGGTCCATAAAGGCTCCGGGGTCGCCTTCATCGGCGTTGCAGACGATGTATTTCGGTTCAGCCGTCTGCTGATGGGCGATCTGCCATTTCAACCCGGTCGGGAATCCCGCTCCGCCTCTGCCCCTCAGGCCGGAATCGAGTATGGCCTGGATCACGTCCTCCGATGACATCTCATCCAGCACCTTGGCCAGAGCGCTGTACCCATCTATGGCGAGGAAGTCCTCCAGGCGGTCGGGGTCGATCTGCCGGTTCTCGGCCAGCAGTATGCGGTCCTGATGTTTGTAGAAGGGGATGTCCTTCTCATACAGAACGGGCTCTCCCGTCTCCGGGTCGACGTAAAGCAGCTTCTCGATGACCTCACCACCGATGATGGTGCGTTCGAGGATATCCTTCACATCGGCCTGCTTCACACCCTCATAGCAGTACCCTGCCGGATCGATGGCAACCACAGGCGCCAGGGCACAGAATCCGTGACAGCCGGTGCACTTGAAGGTCACCTGGTCGGTCAGGCCCATCTCTTCGATGTGCTTCCGGAAGGCCTTGGCCACGTTGTCCGCGCCACTGGCCGCGCAACCGGGACCGGCGCAGAGGGTGATGACAGTGCGGTCGCCCTGCAGTTCTTCCTTCAGGGACGCCTGGAATTCATGCAGTTCGCTGACGGATCTGATCTTGCCGGTCATGTCACATCCTCGGCCTTGTCACGTTCAAGACGGCGCAGCAGTCTCGGGATTTTTATCGGAGTTATGTTGCCATGGTATTCGTCATCTACGATGACAAGCGGCCCTATGGCGCAGGCGCCGACACAGTTGACTGTCTCGAGCTGGAAATGACGGTCAGGGGTCGTGCTCCCAGCGGAGATATCGAGACGGCGTTCGAATTCCTTCAGGACGTTCACGGCGCCGCGTACATGGCAAGCGGTTCCCATACAGACGGTGCACTTGTGACGTCCCGGCGGATTCAATCGGAATGAGGTGTAGAACGTTACGATTCCGAAGAGCGAAATCGGGGAGACCTCAAGACGTTCCGCGAGATGCTTCAGGACCGGTACAGGCAGGTACCCGAGGGCGTCCTGCACACCCAGCAGTATCGCGATCATCTCGCTGCGATCATACTGATGTTGCTTGAGGATCTCGTCTGTCGTGGCGAGGTCTTCCTCGGTCACCACCACCTCCGGTTCCATGGAGTCGGGCGCGGTGCTGGATGAAGGCATTCTGTACATCCTCTCCCAGTCAGAAAGGTGAAATCCGGATGCAGAAACGACACTGATCACCGGGTGCCGAAATGTCGATAGTGCAAACAATCGGAACCAGAAACACCGGTGTCAACCTTTTCAGACCAACCAATCCGAAATAGCTGAATTTAGTTTTAGAGCTCTCATGGGAAAATTCGCAGCAGGGCAATTCGGAGTTGAATGAACATACCGTTTTTTCTGAGTGAATACTGTTATCCAATGCGGGGAATCGGGCCTGCCGGGGATGACCGTGATGCCTCCTGTCGTTAGACAGTTCTTCATTTAATCAGGACAGGAAGCGCCTGGTCGGGACATTAGAGTTGAATTTTCTCCGACACCGCACGTAGCATAAGAGATCTGATCCCCGAGCCTGCGGGGTATTGGTGCTGGAGTCGGAAATCTGAAAGGATATCGGCAGCTTGCCCGAGGACGAACAGAAACGATCGTACGAAGAGCTCGAGCGTGAAGTGGCTCGCTATCGGGCCGCCTACGAAGTCATGCGGGCACTCGGCGGGACCCTTGACCTTGATGAACTGCTCGATCTGATCATCACCAGGATCACCGAGGTGATGGAAGCTGATCGTTCCAGTCTCTTCCTCATCGACTGGGAGTCGGAGGAACTGTGGTCGAAGGTCGCCCAGGGCGTCCGGTTCATGGAGATCCGTTTTCCGATGGACCTCGGCCTGGCGGGCGCTGTCGCGACCAGCGGCGAGATCCTCAACATCCCCGATGCCTACAATGACCAGCGCTTCAACCAGGATTTCGACCGGCAGACCGGTTACCGGACGAAATCGGTACTCTGTGTCCCCATGACGAACAAGGAGGGAGAGCGGATCGGCGTCATCCAGGTCCTGAACAAGAAGAGTGATGATGCCTTCGATGACGAGGATGAGGAACTCCTCTCCGCGCTGGCCGGGCAGGCGGCAGTGGCGGTTGAGAACTCCCGGCTCTACGAGGACCAGAAAAAGAGCTTTATCTCCTTCGTCGAGACCCTCTCAACCGCGATGGATGCCCGTGATCCGATAACCGCCGGGCACAGTTCACGGGTTACTCTCTATTCCCTGGCGATCGGGGAGGTGCTGGGATATTCGGAGAAGCAGCTGGAGGTGCTCAATGCCGCCGCCCTGCTTCACGATATCGGCAAGATCGGGGTGCCGGAGGTGATCCTCTTCAAGGATGGTCAGCTCAACGACGAGGAGTACAAGATCATCCAGACCCACGCTCTCCACTCCCTCAACATTCTTGAAAAGATCCATTTCGTCAGGGGACAGAAGGACATCCCGATGATGTCGGCCACGCACCACGAACGGCTCGACGGGAGCGGCTACCCGCTCGGCCTCATCGGTGATGATATCCCTGAAGCGGGCAGGGTGATCGCGGTGAGTGATATCTTCGACGCCATCACCAGCCGTCGCCACTACCGCGACCGGATGGAATTCATCAAGGTATTGAGGATTCTGGATGAGGAATCCCGGAAGAATCAGATCCAGCCGGAATTCGTCAGTGCCTTCAAGAATCTCAGCCTCGACCGGATCGTGAAGATACTGGAAGAGGACAACACTGAACTGGTCCCCGGGGAGGATATGGAACTATTCGCGGCGGTCACCCTCGGCGAGTTCCAGCAGTTGATCGAGAATGAAGAGGGTGACCTGTCGGCGGATGAGCGTGACCTCGTGGAACGGTTCAAGTGCGCCTATGACCGCTGCCATGACGGCAGTCGAACCGACGGGAATTGAATGTTCCGATGAGTATCTCCACGAAAAAGGGTGATGGCGGGCGGACGCGTCTCCTCTCAGGGGAAGAGGTGCTCAAGAGCAGTTCCCGGACCGACGCCTATGGTGACCTGGATGAGGCTGTCTCGGTGATGGGACTGGCCCGCTCCCTCAGTGGAGTGGATCGGATCAGTGAACACCTGCATGAGATTCAGAAGACCTGCTTCCTGATCGGGGCGGAGCTTGCCGCTTCCCCGGCCGCCGCCGCCGGTCTCCGGGAACGTCTCGGTGAGGATCACCTGAACTCCCTCGAGGAACTCGGACACGCCCTCGAGGAAGAAGTGGACCTTCCGCCGGTCTTCATCATCCCGGGTGGAACTACGGCCAGCGCGGCGCTCGATATCGCCCGCACCGTGATCCGCAGGGTGGAGCGGAAGGTCGTTGCCCTGGCCACCGAAGAGGGCAACGGGTTTTCCAATCCCGTCATCCTGCCCTGGCTCAACCGGCTCTCCGATATCCTCTTCCTCCTGGCCCGGCTGGAGGAAAAATCAGGAGGCATGGATTACGATCGTGTGAGATAATGGTGCAATTGCCAGCCAGCCGCTGCAGCCCGTACAGAAGGAGGTTCGTTCCATGAAATCGTACCCGTCCCGATCCGGCTCCCGGTGGTCCCGGGGTCTGCTGGTCCCCGCCGTTCTGCTGGCGGGTCTGTCACTCCTTGTCGTGACCGGTTGTGAGGATGATCCGAGCGGTCCGGACAATGGGGATATCGCCGCCGCCGAGGATTTCACGACACCGAAGCAGAAGTTCGAAGACGCCCTCGAACTCGATCCGGCCAACGATGATGCCCGACTCGGTCTCGCGCTCTGCGAGATCGGACTCCTGACCCAGGACGCGACCGTGCTGACCGCGTTGGGTGACGTTCTCTCATTTTTTAACTTTGGCAAGGCCGCTTCCGGCTCGCCGGGGCCCGGGTTCCGCCGCGCGCTCGGTGACATCTCCGGCCCGGAGACCGATCTCCTGACTCCGGGCGGCTGGTTGACCTGGATGCAGGGACGGATGATGAAGGTCGTGCAGGAGGGAGTCCCGCCCGACTTCGGGCCGCTCCAGGATGCCATCGAGGAGACCTTCCTCCCGGTGGTGGACGTCGTGATCGCTCTCCTGGCGGTGATCGAGGCCGATCCCACCTGGTCCATGGTGCTCACCCCGACGATGCAGGGCTTCCAGGACCTGGATGGTCAGCTGGAGATCGATGTCACCGATATCCTGATGATCGATGCCTTCATACATCTCCTGAAGTCACAACTCCACTTCTTCGTCTCCTACAACCTGAACCTCCCCGATTTCGCCGATGAGACGGCGATTCAGGCGGCTCTCAACCAGACCGACGGCACCTTCCTC
>JALGWK010000458.1 GCA_025774205.1 bacterium | reverse complement strand
AGCCAGCCATTCCTGGAACTCATCATCCCCCATCACCACCACCTGGCTCATCATGTAGGAGTGCTGCTGGCCGCAGTACTCGGCGCAGAAGATATTGGTCTCACCGAGAGACTGTGGCTTGAACCAGAGGTAAGTCTCCCGGCCCGGAATGGCATCCTCCTTCACCCGGTAGGCGGGGATGAAAAAGCTGTGGTTCACGTCGACCGAGTTGAGGACGATCTTGACCGGCTGGTGGATGGGAACGTACAAACGCTCGGAGGTCTGTCACCTTGACGATCATGGCGTCCTCCGGAACGTCCCGCATGAGGCGGAATCCCTCGAAGCCGTACCAGAACATGAATCCGACGAGGACAATGGGGATGATGGTCCAGATGATCTCCAGCAGGAGGTTGCCCTCTATCTGTTTGGCTTTCGGGTGCCGGTCATGCCGGTACCTGATCGCGAACCCGATCATCAGGGCGGTGATGAGAACCAGGAAGAACACACTGACGATCACCATGAACAGGAAGGTGCTGTTCACCGCTCCTACGATACCTGAATTTGATCCGTACATCTCCTCACCCTATCGGAAGGAAGTGTCCACGAAGGTCAACACCAGGATGGCCGTCAGGGTCAGCAAGGCCACCATCAGCACGATCTTGAAGAGCGCTGTTTCGTGTTTCAGGTGCATGAAGTGTCTGAGAACCAGGGTGCTCTTGACCGTGGCGACCAGGATGGCCGCCAGGATACTTGCCTGGCCGAGTTGGAGACCGGCCACGGTGATCGTCACTCCGGTCAGGAGCACGAGGGCGAACCAGATCGTGATGTACTGGGCATACGGTATGTGTGGTCTGCTTTCCACGATCCGATTCTCCTAGGTGATCAGGTAGAGGAGTGGGAAGAGGAAAATCCAGATGACGTCCACGAGATGCCAGTAGAGGCCGGCGTTCTCGAGCTTCGTCACCTCCTTCTCCTGCAGTTCCTCATCTTCACTGTAGGTCAGCGTGATCTCGACCCCCGCCACCCGGTCACTGGTCTCACTCTCCCAGAGGTTTCCGCCATCGGTGGAAGAGAGCGCCAGACGGGTCGCGCCCGGAGCGGGGAGACTCACCGTCCGGCTCATTCGCCCGGCGATCTTCTTAAGCATCCAGACGAGCACGCTTAACCCCACTATCACATGCAGCGCGTGGAGCCCGGTCATCCCGAAGTAGAGCCCGACGAAGATGTTCTCTCCGGGAGTATGATCCATGAGTGTCGCCGAGCCGGGGAATATCCCGTGCCCGATCTTGCCGCCCCATTCGAAGCCCTTGATCACCAGGAAGGTGAGACCCATCAGGATTGTCACCACCAGGAAGATCACCGCTTCACGCCGACGGTTCCGTTCGAGGGCGGCGATTGAGAGCACCATCGTGAGGCTGGAGGTCAACAGGATCAGGGTGTTGATTCCGCCGATGAGTGTGTCCAGCTCCGTAGCGGCGAAATGGAAATCCTCGGGGAAGGTCGAACGGTAGACGGCATAGAGCAGGAAGATGCCGCCGAAGAGGAGCAGTTCCGTGACGAGGAAGAGCCACATCCCCAGCCGGGAACCGGTCGGGTCCCGGTGTTCTTCCAGGTGTCCCGCGTGAGCGATTGCCGCACCCATGATCACTCCGCTCCTTCGAAGTCGTACGGTCCGGTCGTGATGACCGGATCATCGACGAAGTTCTCGTGGACAGGTGGACTGGCGGTCTGCCATTCGAGGGTTGTCCCGCCCCAGACGTTCGCGGGGGCGCGCTCTCCCTTCCGCATGGCCCTGATCACGGTCACGACCAGGATGACCAGTCCTGCCACCAGGAACCACGAGCCGATGGTCGCGATCACGTGGCCGGTCGTGAATTCAGGGACATAGTCGTAGTAGCGCCTGGGCATGCCCTGCCATCCGAGTACCAGCATCGTGAAATAGAGCATATTGAAGCCGATGAACATGTGCCCCCAGGCGATCCAGATCGGACGGCTCGGTATCAGGCGGCCGAACATCTTCGGGAACCAGTAGAGAATCGCGGCGATGAATCCCATGGCGGTGCCGCCGAACATCACGTAATGGAAGTGGCCGACGATGAAGTAGGTGTCGTGGACGTGCACGTTCACGGCGAGCGCGCTCAGCATCAGGCCGGTGAGCCCGCCAATCGAGAAGAGGAAGACGAAGGTAAAGGCGAAGAGCAGCGGCGGTTCGAACCGGATGGAACCTTTGTAGAGCGT
>JALGWK010000457.1 GCA_025774205.1 bacterium | reverse complement strand
GGCGGCCGCAGTGACAGGGCCAGCATGGCGGCCAGCAGACAGGCGATCCCGGCCGGTATGAAGGCCCACATCCAGGCCCGGGCATCACCCATTATTCCACCCAGAACCGGACCGAGGATACCTCCCACCCCGTAGGCGAGGAATACCCAGGGATAATTGGTGCCGACCGAGCGGTTGCCGAAGTAATCGGCCACCGCGGTCGGGAAGAGGGCGAAGTTCCCGCCGAAATTGAAACCGATCACCGCCGCTCCCAGATAGAGACCGACTTCCCTGCCGCCGATGAAATAGAATCCGATCATCATCACGCCCTGCATCAGACTCATCAGGGCGATGGATTTCCGGCGACCCAGCCGGTCGGAGACCGTACCCCAGACGATCCGGCCTATGCCGTTCATGAGCGCGTAGAAGAGTCCCATCGCCGTGCCGGTGATCACCGCCGCCCGGACCGCGTCGATACCATTCGAGGCCAGGGCATCCCGGCCGAAGAGGCCGATCACCCCGATCACCATCAGCCCGGAGGTGGCGCCGACCATGAAGATCAGAAAGAGCTTGGCGACCATCTCCCTGACCGTGAAATCGTTCTGGCCGCTTTCGCCGGCGGCTGTACCCGCCTCAGGAGTCCACCCTGGCGGTATCCAGCCATCGGGGGGATTCACGAACACCATGGAGCCGATAGTGATTACGGCGATGAAGATCACTCCGTACAGGAGGAATACCTGGCTGACGCCCATGCCGGCTCCGAAGAGACCGTGCCAGCCGGGAGTGAGATCGACCGGACCGAAGACGAAACCGCTGGTGAGCTTGATCCAGATCAATGCCCCGAATCCGAATCCGGCCACCGCCAGACCCGTGATGAGTCCCTTTTTGTCAGGGAACCACTTCACGCAGGTGGCAATGGGACAGACGTAGGCAAGACCGATACCCGCGCCACCCAGGATTCCCACTCCGATGAGGATCCCCCAGAAGGAGGTCCCGGAGAGACCAGCCAGGATGTAACCCGCCCCCATCACTACCCCACCCGTGATCGCCACTACCCGTGGGCCGGCCTTAGCCTGCCAGCGACCGGCGATGAGGGCCATCACGACCGCGAAGGTTGCCAGGCCGACCGAGAAAACGATCTGGGTCTGGGTACGCGTGAACATGAATGCGCCGTCCGGGGCGGTGAGACGCCCGGTGAACGCCGACCAGGCGTAGATGGCTCCGAGACAGAGCTGCACCAGGATGGCGCCGGCAACCACCAGCCAGCGGTTCATGAAGAGTCCTTCGGCCAGGCGTTCACGATCTGGAGAAAGAGGCATTCCTTGAAACTCATGCCGACAATATAGGGACGCCCCCCATCCTCTTCAATTTGTCATCCGGCAGTCACGCTGTCAGTTCTCCAGCAGTTCATCCAGTGCCGTGATGAACAGGTCGATCTCATCATCGTTGTTGTAGTAATGAACTGGTGCCCGGATGAGGTCATCGATTCCCCGGGTCTGCATGTCGAGGAGGGTTCCTGAACGGGGTGAAACACTGCAGTTGATCTTCCGCTCGAAGAGCTGTTTGACAATCAGGTCATGGTCTGTGTTTTCAACGGTGAAGCTGACGATACCGCACTGCTCCCGTCCCTGATCCCGGATGGTCACCCCGGGCAACCGGGAGAGTTCTGCCCGGAACCGCTTTGCCAGTAACGTGATCCGGTCACGGATCGCTTCGAGCCCCCAATCCAGGGCATAATCGACTGCCACTCCCAGTCCGATCCTGCCGGCCACATAACTCTCCCAGTTCTCGAAGCGACGGGCATCGGGCTGCATCTCGTAACGGTCGGGCGCGACCCACTCCGCCGAGCGGAGATCGAGGAAGGGAGGATCGAGGCGGTCCAGGATCGATTCCCGCACGTAAAGGAATCCCGTACCCCGGGGACCGCGCAGGAACTTCCGTCCCGTGCCGGAGAGCATGTCGCAACCGATGGCCTCAACATCCACCGGCATCTGCCCGACCGACTGACAGGCATCGAGCAGGAACGGTATGTCTGCTTCACGGGCGATCCGTCCCACTTCGGCCGCCGGATTTACCAGCCCTCCGTTGGTCGGGACATGGGTCATGGAGATGAGCCTGACCGAATCGTCGATCAGATCCTCCAGGGCTGTCACATCGACCTGACCTGAATCATCATCAGGGATCACCGTGATCTCGATACCCCTTCTCTGTGCAGTCTGGAGATAGGCGATGTAGTTGGACGCGTATTCAGCCCGCGCTGTCACGATCCGGTCACCATGCCGGAAGGGGAAACCGTAAAAAGCACTGCACCAGGCGACGGTGGCATTCTCGACGACGGCTATCTCGTCCCGGCCGCAGTTCAACAGGCGGGCGAGCGCGTCATAGGTGTGCTCGATGGCCTCCGCGGCCTCCTGCTCGGCCTCGTAGCCCCCGATCATCGCTTCCCGCTGCAGATGATTCTGGATTGACTGAAGAACGGGGGCGGGCATCAGCGCCGCCCCCGAATTGTTGAAGTGGACCACCTCTT
>JALGWK010000091.1 GCA_025774205.1 bacterium | reverse complement strand
AATTCTCTGAAGGAAGGTGCGTGAACCGTGGGTGCTAAAAAGATAACCGTGGTCGGCGCAGGACATGTCGGTTCCACGACCGCTCAGTATTGCGCCATGGAAGAACTGGCCGAAGAGATCGTACTGGTCGACATCATCGAAGACATGCCGATGGGGAAGGCTCTCGATCTGTGGGAGTCAGCCCCCATCAACAGTTTTGACGCCAGAACGGTCGGCGCCAACGATTACGGCAGGAGCGCCGGCAGCGACATCATCGTCATCACATCCGGACTGCCCCGCAAGCCGGGTATGTCCCGTGATGACCTCCGCGAGGCCAATGTCGAGATCGCCGGGATCGTGACCGAGGGCGTTGTGAAGGAGAGCCCGAACGCGATCATCATCATGGTCGCTCGACGTCATGACCTGGGTCTCCTGGAAGGTTTCCGGATTCCCGAAGAACCGTGTTATGGGAATGGCGGGCATACTCGATTCCGCCCGCTTCCGCTCATTCATCGCCGAGAAGCTCGACGTCTCGGCAGAAGATGTCCAGGCGATGGTGCTCGGAGGTCACGGCGACAGCATGGTCCCGCTGCCCTCCATCACCACTGTCGGCGGTATCCCGCTTCCCCAGTTGATGGATGCTGAAACCATCGAAGCGCTGGTGGATCGCACCCGGAAGGGTGGTGGTGAGATCGTCGGGCTGCTGAAGACCGGCAGTGCTTTCTACGCCCCCGCCGCCGCGGCCACCCGATCCTGCCCTGCGCGGCCTACCTCGAAGGTGAATACGGCATCGAGGGGACCTTTGTCGGTGTACCGTGCAAGCTGGGCACGAACGGCATCGAGGAGATCATCGAGATCGATCTCACCGATGACGAACTGAAGGCTCTGCATCACAGCGCTGACCTCGTCAAGGAGCAGCTGGCGATGGTGGAGCTCTGAGCCGTCTCCTGACAACCAGCGAGAAGAAGTAACAGAAAAAGGCTCGTCACCTTCCGGTGACGGGCCTTTTTTTCCGGCCGACTGATTTTTCCGGTGATCAGATCATATCGTCGTCGAAATCCTCCCAGTCCGCCCCCGATTCGACTCCATCCTGGTCTTCGATCCACTCATCTTCGCCCTCATCCCAGCGCTCCTTCTCCAGTTCCTTCTCTACCAGCTCCTCATCATCCTCGTCAATGAGTCCATCCTCGTCGTCCCAGTCATCCTCCACGGCAAAGATATGGGGACCCGTCGCGGGTACCGGGTGAGGCGGATCGCGATCGCCGGCCAGTCTGGCTACGGTGCTGAGAGCGTAGACGGTCCTCAGATCGTAAGGATCGAGTTCGAGGGATCGCTCCAGGCAGACCATCGATTCACGGTACCGGATTTCGCAGGCGAACATCCAGCCGAGGGAGCGGAGAGTATGTGGATCATCGGGTCTGAGGGAGAGTGCGGCCAGCATCATTTTGATTCCCCGGTCGGTCTCCCCGAACCGGTGCAGGGTCCAGCCGAATCCCCTGACTACTTTCGGCTTGAGGGGTTCGATCTCCCAGGCCCGCTCCATCGCAGCCAGCGCTTTCGATCTTGAACCGAGCCTGGTGTACACGACGCCCAGGTGATAGTGGTAAGCGGCTTCCTCGGGATTCAGCACCAGGGCCGATTCGATCGATTCGAGCGCCAGGGAATAGTCGCCCAGGGTAAGTGAAACCTCACCGATCCCCCAGTGAGCGCATTCAGCGGCCAGGCGATCATCATCTCCGGCCATGGTGATCACTTCGCGGTAGACAGAGATAGCCGCTTCGTACTGATGGCTCTCAGCCTGTCGGTTCGCTTCGCGGAAGAGCCTCTCCAGCTCATCTCGCTCGATCATCACCGGCCGTTCTCCTCGAGGGTTGGATTGCTATCCGAGATTATGCTCTCTGCCTCCGACAACCCGGAGCTGTCAGACGGTGGTTCCCGGGAGTCCGGGCGGCGCGGGTAATTTCACTGGTAGCGCATGGTGGTATCGGCCCATTATGGAACCATGAACGGACTTCCCAGGATGTTCACCCTGCGCCGGCAGTTCGCCGCTCCGCGGGAATCAGATCTCGCCGGGGCTGTGTGCCGGGAACTTGCCTCTCTCGATCTCGCCGACCGGATACCCGCCGGGGGATCGGTGGCCATCCCGGTCGGCAGTCGCGGCATAGCCAACCTCATTACGATCATCGGAACGACGGTGACCTTCCTGAAAGAAGCCGGCTTCGATCCGTTCATCATCCCGGCGATGGGGAGTCATGGCGGCGGCACCACCGAGGGGCAGATGGAGGTGCTCGGGTCACTCGGGATCACCGAGAGGAGTACCGGTGCGTCAATCCGGGCTTCGATGGAGACGGTGGTTGTCGGTGAGACGGAGCGGGGTCTGCCGGTGCATGTGGATCGCTTCGCCAGTGAGGCGGACGCGATCGTTGTGATCAACCGGGTGAAGCCGCATACCGAGTTCCAGGGATCGGTGGAGAGCGGACTGCTCAAGATGATGCTCATCGGTCTGGGGAAACTCGATGGGGCCACCCTCTACCATCGGGCCTCGGCACAGCTCGGATTCGCTACTCTTGCCGCTGAAGCTGTGCCTGTGGTAGTGGAACGATCACGCGTGGTGGGAGGTCTGGCGATCCTGGAGAACGCCCGGGAAGAGACTGCCAGGATCGAGGCGGTACCGATCGGGAATATCTTCGAGCAGGAAACGGGATTGCTCCGCGAGGCCATCGAGCTGATGGCGAAACTCCCCTTCCACGGAGCAGACCTGTTGCTCGTGGATCGCATGGGCAAGAACATCAGCGGCGCCGGGATCGATCCAAATGTGACCGGCAGAGGCGGTCTCGATAACTGGGAGGGAAGGCAGGCAAGCCGACCGAAGGCTGCCGAGATAACCCGCCTGGTTGTCAGGGAATTGACGCCCGAATCATCGGGAAACGCGCTGGGGATCGGACTGGCGGATCTCATACCCCGCCGACTCGCCGACCAGATCGACTGGGAGAAGACCGGCCTGAACGCTCTCACCGCCCTCGTTCCCTACAAAGGCCGCTGCCCCATCGTGCTGCCCTCCGACCGGGATTGTGTCGAGAGAGCGCTCGATACCTGCGGTCTCATGGAACCGGAGGAAGCCCGCGTCATGCATATCGCCGACACCCTCCACCTGGAGACAGTCCGAGTCAGCAAGGCCTATCGCGAGGAAATTGATGCGCGGGATGATCTGGAGATTGTGGATGAAGGAGATTTCCTCCGGTTCGACAGGGAAGGAAATCTCCTCGATCCGGTACCGATTACCTGAGCGCTGCCGCGATTGCGCTTTCCAGCATCATCTGGGTACGGCTGGTCACCAGCGAGACCTTCATGACCACCTTGCATTTCCGGTCGACGATTGCGGTGGAAGGCAGTGAGGTTATCCCGCTGCCGCTTAATTCAGCCTGATTGTTCCACACCACGATCGGCCAGTCATACCCTTCGAAGAAGGAACCTGGAGCT
This sequence comes from bacterium, assembly GCA_025774205.1. Lineage (GTDB taxonomy): Bacteria > Blakebacterota > Blakebacteria > Blakebacterales > Blakebacteraceae > Blakebacterum. The sequence goes on along the minus strand of JALGWK010000091.1, from coordinate 4,062 downwards.
ACGGTGTCGGGAAGGGTGACGGCGACCACCGTGATGATCTTCAATCCCTTCGATTCGTATTTCTCAAGGATCGCCTGGAAGATGGGGAGCTGCTCAAGCTGCCTCTCGTCGGTCGGGTCCAGAAAGGAGTAAATAACGCCGAACCCTTCGAGTGAACGCAGTTTGATCTCGTCGCCGTTGATCGGATTCCAGGTGAGATCGGGAATATCCGCGGAACGGCTGGAGAAGGATGTGGTCTCCTGTGGAGAAGAAGGATCGCCGGGGACTCCGGCGCCGGCCAGCATCACGATCAGGATTGTGCAAAAGAAGGTGATGTGACGCGGGCGGATGTGATGGGTTGCCATGAGAAGTCACCCTCCTACCCGTGGTGAACAGAATCGATCTGCCAATACTGTCTGTAGGACGTGAAACCCGTATCTTCAGTTTAATGGAAAGAGAGCTGGCACGGAAGCTTGTCCCAGGCTGTCATGGTATCGATGAGGTCTTCAATCCGAAGCAGCTCTCCCGACGGAGCGTCGATTTCCCAGGTGACCGGATACTTCCCTTCCTGATCGTGATTACGCCTGAGACGGAAGCTCCAGGGGGATGTCTGTGCTTCTTCCGTATCGTGCTCCCTCCTCCTCACCCTGACCTCGACCATCTGGCTGGGGACCTGGAGGTGAGTGCTGATCCCCTCCGAGTATCCCACCAGATCGTCGCCGTGGAATTGCGCGCCCACGATCCGGTCAGTGTATGTCGGGAAGAAGACATGGCCGTCAGAGACGTATCCCCACATCTCCTGAATACCCGTCTCCACCTGCCTGAGGCTCTCGAGAGTCTCTTCCGTAGGATCGATGATATGGACCACCACTTCTGTCTCCTCGGTCTGGAGCAGGGCGGTGGCCAGGGTCATGGCAGCATCGGCGACGGTATCGATGGGAGTGTCGATTTCGACCGGGCCGATCAGGATGCCGGTCGAGTAAACCCGCCATCTGAGCGGGACCCATCGCCTGAATACCGGCGCCACCCAGCTGCCGAGTCGGTTGGCGAATTTCTCAACCGCGTGCTGGTAGCGGGGCAGCAGAACATTTATCAGCCACATGGCGACAGAGATGAACATGCCGACCAGTACGATCCAGGGGATGATCAGAATCGCCAGGATCGGTTCCACGATCCCGCGTCCGATGAGGAAGAGCAATCCCGGCTTCATGAAGGCGTGACAGCGACCGCACTTCCAGGAGGCGCGCAGGAAGGGCAGACGGCACTTGCGGCAGTTCGCAACCGGCGCTTCGTCACGCAGGACCGGCTTGAATACCAGTTCCCTGCCCCTGGCGGAGAGGAGCGCCAGCAGGAGGAGGGCCAGGAAGCCCCAACCGCCAATGGCCAGTATGATCTGAAATGTGTTCACGCTCTGTGCTGCTGCTTCCCGTTATCGGAGAGGCACGGTGCGGCTCACTCTGCCGCCCTTGGTGCTCTCGTAGGTTATCGTTACCGAACCGCTGCCGCTTACGATCCACGAGACCGTGACCTGGTCCCGGCCGCCGATTCCGCTCGAGATCGAGATCCGATCGGGACGTCTCTCCACGGGGGTCAGCTGTTCACCCAGCGGGCCGGTCGGAAAACCTCCCATGTGCACGGTGAGGTTGCCGCCGGTGATCCCGAAGAAGTCGGGCAACCCGATCCGGTTCTGGCGGGCCACGTCGGCCCTGGTGGGGATGGCCTTCCGGTTCACCGCTGTCGCGGTAATCCGCCAGGTGCCACCCTCCATCTGCTCGACCTCGATGTCACCCATCTCGACCATGGGCATCTGGTCCGCATGGAAGATAGCAAACATCGCGTTCCGGTGACACAGTTCCTGAAGCATGAAGGGGGGTGTCATCCGGCCGTGGTACTTCGACCAGCCACCGACCTCGACCGTACCGTAGGTGGGATGATCGACCTCATGCCAGTCGATATACCAGGCGCCCATACCCACGGCATCATTGTAGAAGAGCATCCGCTGCTCATCGGGGACCGGGCTCTCCTCGGTCCAGGCCTCATTGTAGTACTGACTGCTCGACCACAGTTCATTGGCGAATGAGAAGATCCCGAGATTGTCGAAGGTATAGTCGATGAATCCGCCGTAGGTGGTGTAGAGATCATCCCACAGCACGATGTAGTCGTAATAGGGGAGGATCAGTTCGCCCCGCTCACCGATGTAGTCGAGGGCCTGGCGATCCCGGTAGGTGTACTCGCCGCGAGATTCTGCTCCGGGGCCGCGCAGGATCATCCCGCCGGTGTTGTGCCACGACTGCACGCCGGCGATGTTCGGATGAGTCTGGAGGAACTCGGCCACCGCCCGCGACTCGGGATTGCTCAGCGGGTACCAGTGGGCACCGCCCTGGATCCAGTTCGGCTGCCAGATGGCAGGCCAGTTGCGGTTCAGGTCGTAGCCGCCCGGTCCATCTTCGTTGATCCTTCCGTCACCGTCGTTGTCGATACCCTCGTAGCCGAGCATGATCCAGTCACCGGTCTCGTTCTCATCGACCGGGATCATGAGCCGGGGATCGACCGGGCTGATCTTCATGTTCCCCCTGCCGGGCCAGTACTTGCGCATCTGGACGATGTTGCCGTCACCGTCCAGGTCGTCGTACCCGTCCTCGTCGAAGCGGCCGTCGTTGTCGCTGTCGAGCGGCCTGGTCCCGCTACGGCTGGAGGATCCGGTGTTGGCGAAATCGAACCAGTTCTGGGAACCGTCGGGATTCTGAGTGATCACCACGTAGAAGGAGCGGGTGTCGACCAGTTCCTTCACCATCGGCAGTGATTCGTAATTCTCCATGAGGAACCAGATCAGGTAGAGGTTCACCTCGACACCCTGGATCTCGTTCCCATGGATGTTTCCATCCACGTAGAAGGCAGCCTTGGCAGTGTCGGGTCCGGTGTCGGGATTGTTGATGACCACGCATCGCATGTCCCGGCCCTCCCACGACTGGCCGAGGACCTCGAGTCGCAGGAACTTCGGGAACGCCTCGATCAACTGATCGATCACCTCACCCACCGCGTCGTAATCGTGATAGCGATCGAACCGGAGATCGACCTTCGGATCGGTGATCGGGACATTGAACGGCTGGGCCGTCGTCGCCGTGGAAAAAGTCGGGATCATGATCCCGGTGATCATGGCCACGCGCAGGAGGCGGCTTGTAATAGTGATCCGTCCGGATTCAGCGGAGTGCCGGTTCATTCTCGTCGCAGCTGGCATGATCAACGGCCCTCCTGGTTCAGGTTGATAGTTACGGTCGTCGTGCCGCCGGCAGTAAAGGCCAGCATCTCGAGGACCACCCTGGTCCCGGGTGGTGCTTTGACACGCCATTCGGCTGTTCCTCTCCCTCCGCTGCCGTACACGTTCCGGATCTGCTGCTGGATCGGTCCCTGCAGGACCGACATCCCGTCGACCGGAAGGAGGCGCAGTGTTACCGGCTGCGCGGTCCGGGCCCGAAGCGCCATCGCCATGGCCGAGGGCAGGTAGCTGTCGTTCTGGACCGTGGCCTCGATCCGGAAGATACCCGGACCGACCTCCTCGACTTCGGTGTCGATCAGCTGAACCCGGGCCGTCTGTGTCACCAGCCACAGGATGAATCGCGTGTGCTGTTCGCAGAGATCGGTGATCCGGTTTTCGGGCGGATTCACTCTGATATTCGGCACGAATCCGCCGACCTCGACATCACCGAGATCGGGATGATTCGCCGGGGTCCAGTCCACGAAGCCTTCGATGCCGTTCGATTCGAACCACTGCAGCCATTTCTGGTCGTCACTCGATCCGTTCTGCCGCGCGAGAGTTGCCATCCGCAAGCGGTTATTCTCCCCTGCGGAGGAACCCGCCGGCTCACCCTCTTCAGCGGGCGGAAGGGTCCAGACCGGAGTCGTGAAGGAGGGCAGACCGAGCTGGTAGTAGGCGAACTGCGGCCATGAACCCGCCTCACCGGAAGCTCCCTGTCCCGAAAGTCCGGTCATCTCCACGAACTGTTCCGAGATGAAGCGGAAGTAGGGCGCGTCCTGCTGCAGTACGGAAGTCGGCGCGCTCCGCTCCCGGAAGAACTCCATGAC
>JALGWK010000456.1 GCA_025774205.1 bacterium | reverse complement strand
AAGCGGCCGTCACCCCGGTCCCCCCCGGGAGTCTGGCCTCGCTCGGCACCCACGACATGCCCCTCTTCGCCGCCTTCTGGAGGGATGAGGACACCGGGCTCCTCTGCCAGCTCGGTCATCTCGACCGGGAGGAAGCACGGCGGATCGACGCGGAACGCGGTGACCGCCGCAACTCGCTTCTGGTATACCTGATGGAGAATGGTCTGCTGGAAGAGAGCGTGCCCGATCCGGAGGCGATCATCTCAGCCTGTCACGCCCTGCTGGCAACGGGTGAAGCTCCTGCGGTCATGGTCTCGCTCGAGGACCTGTGGGGTGAGACCCGGCCTCAGAACGTTCCGGGGACGACCTCTGAACAACCGAACTGGAGCCGGCGCGCCGCCCTCTCACTGGAGGAGATGATGCGATCCGATCAGGTGGCTGGAGCCCTGAAATCGATCGACCGGATGAGGCGGGCCGCCCCGGTCTCGCGCGGCGCCGGTCGGTCCGGGGGGCAGCAGTGACCGCGCGCGAAGGGAACGCGACCCTGCTGAGCCGTGACGACCTCCGCAGGTTCCAGGAAGGAACCCACTTCGGATTGCATGAGATCCTCGGAGCCCACCCCGGGCACAGTCCTGATGGGGAGGTCGGAGTCCGCTTCGCCGTCTGGGCTCCGAACGCAAAGAAGGTCTCCGTCATCGGTGAATTCAACTCGTGGGCCCCGGGTGTCGATCCGCTCACCAGGATCCGGGGATCGGGGATCTGGATGGGATGGATCCCCGGCGCCTCACCGGGTGAGCAGTACAAGTACCGGATCCAGGTCCCCCGCCGCCGCGGCGGCAAGCTCGACAAGGCCGATCCCTTCGCCCGAACGGGTGAGGAACCGCCGGCGACGGCTTCGATCATCCGGGAATCAGCCCACGAATGGGGTGATTCGGAATGGATGGAGCAGCGAGGGGACCGGAACAGTCTCGACGCCCCGATCGCCATCTACGAAATCCATCCCGGATCGTGGCGTCGTCCCGACGGGGATGAAAGCGGATTCCTGACGTACCGGGAACTGGCTCCCCGGCTGGTTGAGTACATCGGGGAAACGGGTTTCACCCACGTAGAGTTCCTCCCCCTCATGGAACATCCCTTTTATGGATCGTGGGGGTATCAGTGTACCGGTTACTTCGCTCCCAGCAGTCGGTACGGCACTCCCGACGATCTGAAGTACCTCATCGACCAGCTCCATCAGGCCGGGATCGGCGTGATCCTCGACTGGGTGCCTTCCCACTTTCCTGGCGACGACCACTCCCTGCGCCGGTTCGACGGCACCAGTCTGTACGAGCATCCCGATCCCCGCCGCGGTTATCACCCCGACTGGACCAGCATGATCTTCGATTACGGGCGGGCCGAGGTCCGGAGCTTCCTGTTAAGCAGCGCCCACTTCTGGTGTGAACATTTCCATGCTGACGGATTGCGGGTGGATGCCGTCGCCTCGATGCTCTATCTCGATTATTCGCGGGCCGAGGGAGAGTGGGTCCCGAACATCCATGGCGGGAACGAGAACCTCGAAGCGGTGGGTTTTCTGCGCACCCTCAACGAGACCCTCTACGCCGAATTTCCCGACATGCAGGTCTTCGCCGAGGAATCTACCGCTTGGCCCGGAGTCTCCCATCCCGTCTCGAGCGACGGACTCGGATTCGGTCTGAAATGGGACATGGGCTGGATGAACGACACCCTGGCCTACCTGTCGACCCGACCGACCGGGCGCGGGAAGATCCATGACAAACTGACCTTCCGGGGAGTCTATGCCGGCTCGGAGAACTTCGTCCTGCCACTGTCGCACGACGAAGTGGTCTACGGCAAGGGCTCACTCCTGGGGAAGATGCCCGGTCGCGGGTCGGAACGGTTCGAAGATGCCCGGTCGCGGGTCGGAACGGTTCGCCGATCTGCGCCTCCTCCTCGGCTACCAGTACGCCCTCAATGGCAAGAAACTCCTTTTCATGGGCGGGGAGTTCGCCCAGGAGAGGGAGTGGAACCATGACCTGCAGCTCCACTGGGAACTTCTTGATGAGGCTCCGCATACTGGAATAAAGGAGTGGGTGACGGCCCTGAACCGGCTCTACCGGGATGAACCGGCGCTTCACCGGCTCGATTGTGAACCGGAGGGCTTCGAGTGGCTGGACGCCGATGACGCGG
>JALGWK010000090.1 GCA_025774205.1 bacterium | reverse complement strand
CTACAGTCTGCCCCGTCTGGAGGAAGCCGGGGTGGGGCCGGTGTCCCGGCTCCCGGTCAGCCTGCGGATCATCCTCGAATCGGTAGTGCGCAACACCGACGGCGAACAGGTGACCGAACAGGATGTCCGCAACCTGGCCTCCTGGAAGGCGACCGCTCCGACCCCGGTGGAGATCCCCTTCACCATCGCCCGGGTCGTGATGCAGGATTTCACCGGCGTACCGGCGGTCGTGGATCTCGCGGCCATGCGGTCAGCCATGGAAGCCATGGAACGAGCCGGATTCTCACCCGACCTGATCGATCCCCTCTGTCCGGTCGACATGGTCGTCGACCATTCGGTGCAGGTCGATGCCTTCGGTACTCCCGAAGCCCTCCGATTCAATACCCGGCTCGAATTCGAACGGAACAGTGAGCGCTACAAGCTCCTGAAGTGGGGGAAGCAGGCCTTCGAGAACTTCAACGTGGTGCCCCCCTCGATCGGCATCGTCCACCAGGTGAACCTCGAGTACCTCGCCCGCGGGGTGTTCACCGGGGAGACTGACAGCGGCACGATCTTCTATCCTGACTCCCTGGTCGGCACCGATTCCCACACCACCATGATCAACGGGATCGGCATCGTCGGATGGGGAGTAGGCGGGATCGAGGCGGAGGCCGCCCTCCTGGGGCAGCCGATCACCTTCCTGACCCCTGAGGTCATCGGCTTCCGGATGAGCGGTGAGATGGTGGAGGGGGTGACGGCGACCGATCTGGTCCTGACCGTCGTGGAGCAGCTGCGGCAGGCGGGCGTGGTGGGCAAATTCGTCGAGTTCTTCGGTCCCGGGGTGGAAGCTCTCTCACTGCCCGATCGCGCCACGATCGCGAACATGTGTCCCGAATACGGCGCCACGATGGGCTTCTTCCCGGTGGATGAGGAGTCCCTCAACTACTACCGTCTCACCGGCCGCAGTGAGGAACAGATCGAACTCATCCGGGCCTACTTCACGGCCCAGGGTATGTTCGGTATCCCGAAGGATGGTGAGGTCGACTATACCGAGGTGATGGAACTCGATCTCTCCACGATCGAACCGTGCGTGGCCGGCCCGCGCCTGCCGCAGGCCAGGATCCCCCTGGGCGGACTGAAGGATTCCTTCGAGCAGGGACTCGTCACCCCGGTGAGCGAGGGCGGTTTCGGGAGCCCCGGCGACGCTCCGGAGAAGGAAGAGGATCTCGAAGACGGGGATGTGGTGATCGCCGCGATCACATCGTGCACCAACACCTCCAATCCGATGGTCATGCTCGGAGCCGGAGTGCTGGCGAAGAAAGCGGTGGAGAAGGGGCTTCAGGTCCCGCCGCATGTGAAGACATCCCTGGCGCCCGGCAGCCGGGTGGTGACCGATTACCTCGAGAAGGCAGGGCTCCTCGCCAGTCTCGAGGCGATCGGATTCAACGTCGTGGGCTACGGCTGCACCACCTGTATCGGGAACAGCGGGCCCCTCCCCGAGGAGATCGGGAAAGCGATCCTCGATCGAAACCTGATCTGTGCCAGCGTTCTCAGCGGGAACCGGAACTTCGAGGCGCGGGTGCATCCCGATGTGCGCGCGAGCTACCTCGCTTCTCCCCCCCTGGTCGTCGCCTTCGCGCTGGCCGGGACGGTCCGGCGTGATTTTACGGCCGAACCGGTCGGGACCGACGGTGACGGGAACCCGGTCTGGTTGAAGGACATCTGGCCCTCCCGGGCAGAACTCCTCGAACTGATCGAACAGAGCATGAGCCCCGAAGCCTTCCGCGAGAAGTATGCCGACATCGAGGCCCAGGCCACGGAATGGAATGAACTCGAGGCCCCGGCCGGAACCAGTTATGCATGGGATCACGAGAGTACCTACATCCAGGAGCCGCCCTATTTCATGGGCGGATTCGATCCGCGCCAGGCTCCGCCGGTGACCGATATCGAAGGGGCCAGGGCGCTCCTCCTGCTCGGTGACAACATCACCACCGACCATATCTCGCCGGCCGGAGCGTTCGCCGCCGATACGCCCGCCGGTCAATATCTCGTCGAAGAGGGTGTCGAACCGCGCGATTTCAATTCCTTCGGTTCGCGGCGGGGCAACCACCAGGTGATGATACGGGGAACCTTCGCCAACAAACGGGTCAAGAACCTGATGGTGACACCGAAGGAAGGCGGGTTTACCAGGCACCAGCCCGACGGGGCCGAGATGAGCGTCTTCGAGGCCTCGGAGCGGTACCTGGAAGAGGGCGTCCCGCTGGTCGTGCTGGCGGGAATCAACTATGGGACCGGCTCGAGCCGGGACTGGGCCGCCAAGGGCACCCGGCTGCTCGGAGTGCGGGCCGTCGCGGCCAGTTCATTTGAACGGATCCACCGGAGCAACCTCGTCGGCATGGGGGTGCTTCCCCTGCAGTTCCGGAAGGGAGAGAGCCCGGCAGCTCTCGGACTCGACGGTACCGAGACGTTCACCATCAGGGGGCTTGAGGAGAAACTGGAGGTGGCGGGAGAGCTGGAACTGGCCTGGACGAAACCGGATGGCTCCACCGGTTCGACGCTGCTCGACATCAGGATCGACACCCCCTTTGAGATCGAGGTCTTCCGTCACGGCGGGATACTCGATCTCGTCCTCCGGCGCCTGGTCGCCGAAGCGGAAGCGTGAGATGATCGACTCGTATCAGCGCCGGGTCTCCACGACGGTTGAGGTGGGCGGTGTGCCGGTCGGCGGGGAGTCACCGATCGTCGTGCAGTCGATGACAAATACACCGACCGCCGACGTTGACGCGTCTATCGAACAGATCACGCTGCTCGTCGAGGCGGGCAGTGAGATCGTACGGATCACGGTGGATACGAGGGAAGCCGCGGCGGCAGTCCCGTTGATAACCACTCGCCTCCGCGAAATCGGTGTCGCGGTGCCGCTCGTCGGCGATTTCCACTACAACGGTCACCAGCTCCTGACGGAGTACCCCGATTGTGCCCGGGAGCTGGCCAAGTACCGGATCAATCCCGGGAACGTTGGCGGCGGCGACTACCGTGAAGAGCACTTCCGGGCGATCATCGACCAGGCGATCGCGTTCGATCGGCCGGTTCGCATCGGAGCCAACTGGGGCTCGCTCGACCGCTCTCTACTCACCCGCCTCATGGACGAGAACGCCGCGGCGGGAGGTTCGCTGGACGCGGCCGCAGTGACGAGAGAAGCGCTCGTCAGGAGCGTCCTCGATTCGGCGGAACTCGCTGAAGAGGCTGGTCTGTCGCCTGACCGGATCATCGTCTCCTGCAAGACATCCGACGTTCAGGAGCTGATCGCCGTGAACCGGGAGCTTGCCGCCCGGTGCCGGTATCCGGTCCATCTCGGACTCACGGAAGCCGGCCTGATGGAGAAGGGGATCGTCGGCTCGACCGCCGGCATGGCGGTCCTCCTGCAGGAGGGGATCGGAGACACCATCCGGGTGAGTATCACCCCCGATGCCTCCGGCGACCGCGGCCAGGAGGTGCGGGTGGCCCGACAGATCCTGCAGAGCATGGGATTACGCTCCTTCGAACCGCAGATCACCTCCTGTCCCGGCTGCGGCCGGACCGACAGTACCTTCTTCCAGGAGCTGGCGGTCGAGGTGACCACTCACGTACGGGCGAAGATCACGGAGTGGCGGGATTTGTATCCCGGGGTGGAGGAGATGACGATCGCCGTCATGGGCTGTGTGGTGAACGGTCCCGGTGAGAGCCGTCACGCCGATATCGGGATCAGTCTCCCCGGCTCGGGGGAGGCTCCCAGGGTTCCCGTCTACGTCGATGGCGAACTGCATCAGACACTGACAGGTGATCGGATATCGGATGAATTCATTGCCCTGCTTGAAGAGTACGCGGAACGACGGTTCGGTCGTGGAGGAGACCGGGCCTGATGGGGAGGGTGCAGCGGATCCCCCACCGGCTCACGCTCGCGCTTCTCTCTCGCTCTCTCCCTCTCCTCCTCTTCCCCTACCTCCTCCTCCTGCTCCAGGCCTGCTCCGGGAACCTCGGGGAAGGCCGCATTGAGGGTCGCGGTGATGATGAACCGCTTGTCGTCCGGGTACTCAGCTACAACATCCATCATGGCGAGGGAGTGGACGGCGTCTTCGACCTGGAACGGCTGGCACGGGTCATCATGTCGGTCGAACCTGACCTGGTCGCCCTCCAGGAAGTGGATCGGTCGACCACCCGTTCAAGCGGTGTGGATCAGGTCGCCGAACTGGGTCGATTGACCGGCCTGCAGGCCGCCTTCGGGAAGACGATGGATTTCGCCGGCGGGGGGTACGGCAACGCGGTCCTCTCCCGGTGGCCCCTGCTGGAGATCGAGAACCATATCCTGCCGTCCGGTGAGGGCCATGAGCCGAGGGCAGCCCTGGCGGTTCGGGTCGAGATCGGAGAGAGTGGTCGGGAGATACTCTTCATCGGAACCCATCTCGATCACACCCGTGATCCCGCCGACCGGATGGCCCAGGCCGGACGGATCAACGAACTGCTCCTCCCGGACGCCGGACTGCTGATGATCCTTGCCGGTGATTTGAACGCGATCCCGGAGAGTGAAGCAATAAGTGTCCTGCTGGATGCCTGGACCGATGCCGCGGTTGACGATCCCGAACCGACGTCACCCTCCGATGAACCGCGTCGCCGGATCGACTATGTACTCTATCGCCCGGCCGGCCTCTGGCGGGTGGTCGAGGTCCGCGTCGTGGAGGAGAAGGTCGCCTCCGATCATCGCCCCCTGCTGGCAGTACTCGAACTGAAAGACGACCGGTAAACGTCCTGGACGCCATCAGGAACAGTGGAGTGTCCGAGCCTGTTCCGCGCCTGTGAAGAGCGACCGGTCACTTCCTGATCCAGGTCCACTCATCTATTACCGAGAGTTTCTCGCGTGGTCGCGCGTCGACCGTCCGGATGACCGCGGTGTCACCCTCCAGGACAAGGAACGTAATGCAGGGGAAGGAACGGACCGTCGGGGTGAAGGCGGTCATTGAGGTTCCTTTCTGCGGTTCTTTCCACGAGGCTCCGCCGCAGCCATTGATCAGGTGCACCATGCCGCGCTGGTGATCCACCGTGCCGTCAGGCAGCAGGGGGTGGGATCTCACATAGGTATGGGCGTGGCCGTGGAGGATGAAGTCGCCGCCACGTTCATGGAAGAGCTCCAGCCAGGCGGCGCTGTAATGGAGGGTTCCCGACTTGTAGGTGATATCGTCATAACACGGCGCGTGCCAGACACCGATCAGCCAGTCATCTTCGGGGATCCCGGCCAGGGTGGAATCGAGCCAGGCGGTCATCAGGGCAGGATCGGTGAAGTAGGGATCACACGCCACGACATGAACATCGCCGAACTGGTGGTGGTAGAAGTGAGTCGAGCCGTCAGCGCCGTTAACCGGCAGGACCTCCCGGGTATAGCGATTGTAGGGATAGTCAGGGGCCTTCGGATCCCCCTCGCCATAGTTTTCGTGGTTGCTGGTGCACATGAAGAACCTGTCCCGGACAAAGAGGTCATCCATCCCCTTCCGTCGCAGGGCTCTCTCCCACCATCTGGCGGAGCCGGTCCGGGTCAGATCGCCGAGATGGATCTGGAAATCCCAGTCAGTGATCTGGTGGAGCAGGACGTCGGCGATCTCCACGCAGGCGTTGCCGAGGTTCTCCCTGGTGTCACCCCAGATCGCGATCGTCACCTTCTCCTGAGCCTCTGTCCCGTGATTGATCATCACCAGGCAGGCGAGGGTCAGGAGGATCGAAGTGGACATGGTTCCCGCTGATTTCATTTTCTGGTCCCGCTTTCGTGATTCCATTATTGTGTCCTGAGTCACAAATCCGTAGAGATTCGTTCTCCGCGGCATCAGTATAGATTCAGATGGGACCGGACCATTACTGCATTTCAATCAGATCGAAGGATCGACCGGTGGCCGCAATCGTGAAGAAGATCGTATCGGGAGGGCAGACCGGGGTTGACCGGGCGGCTCTTGAAGTCGCGCTCGAACTGGGGCTCCCCTGCGGCGGCTGGTGTCCGAAGGGGCGGCTCGCCGAGGATGGTGTCATCCCCGAGAACTACCCCCTGGTGGAGACGCCTTCGGCGGCTTATGAGGAACGCACCGGGTGGAACGTGCGTGACTCGGATGGCACCCTCATCCTGGCCACTTTTCCACCGACCGGGGGGACCGCCTACACTCTCTACCTCATCGAACAGTACGGACGGCCTTTCATCGCCGTCGATCTGGACCAGGTCACGGATGACGAGGAGATGTCTGTTGCCGAAGCCGGACGGGTTGCGGCCTGGATGGAATCGGAGGGGGTGGAGGTGCTGAACGTGGCCGGACCGAGGGAGAGCAAGCAGCCCGGCATCACCCGACTGGCGGCCGGACTGCTGCGACGGATATTGACTACTGCTCCAGCGCCTTGACCTTGTTGAGCCGGCGGACGTGCCGGTCCTCGCCACTGAAGCTGGCGAAGAGGAAGGCCTTCACGAGTTCGGTCGCCAGGGCAATGCCGATGATGCGTCCCCCCAGGCAGAGCACGTTCATGTCGTCGTGTTCCACTCCCTGGGCCGCCGAATAGACATCATGACAGACCGAGGCCCGGACGCCTTTCATCTTGCAGGCCGCTATGGCGCCACCTACCCCTGAGCCACAGAGCAGGATACCACGGTCGGCCTCTTCTGACTGGATCGTCTTCCCCAGCGCTTCAGCAATGTCGGGATAGTCGCTCGGCACCTCGGGATTGTCGGTCCCCAGGTTGATGATCTCGTGGCCGAGGTCGGCGACAACTGTCGCGATGGTGGGTTTCAGGGCGTATCCGGCGTGGTCGCAGGCGATGGCTATCCGCATCCGATCATCCCTCCAGAAGCTTTTTAACGCGTTTCACGACGGCTTCGGTCGTGAAGCCGAGTCTGGTCGAGAGGACCTCCCAGGGAGCCGAGGCTCCGAAGCGGTCCAGGCCGTGGACATTGGCCGGTGAGCCTACCCATTGTTCCCATCCGAGCGAGGACCCGGCTTCGATGGCGACCGGCACGCTCCCGGCGGGAATGACCTCTTCCCGGTACTTGTCGGTCTGCTCCCGGAACAGCTCCCAGGA
>JALGWK010000455.1 GCA_025774205.1 bacterium | reverse complement strand
CCTGGGGGGTCGATGGCACCGATCGGGTGATCAGGTTCACGACCGCTGAAAATTCCGCGCTACCCTCCCCGGAAACTCCAGCGACTGTGGATGATCCCCGGGCCGGTATAGCGGGCCTGCCCGGTCAACTCGAGGCACGGATCGACGACGTGCCGGCTTACCTGCGTGAGCGGGGAATTGAGCCTCAGGAGGGATCGGGCCCGGGCGGTTTCAGATTCAATCGGCCGGGTGTGGTCAGCGGCACAACGAACATATACCTCGGGTATAACGACGGTTCAGGACTGCTCCTCTCCCCCGCCGGGAGTGACGCCGGAACCGGATGGCCCGGTTTCATGGAAACCGGATCGGTGGCTCCTCATCCACGGGGATCCCTCCGCTCCCGGATCGTGATGGCCGGTGATAGAGCCGTCCTTTTCGACCGTTCACAGGGACTCTTTCCGTTCGCTGATGACGATCCAGACTACGGGTGGCCGGAGGATTCCTGGCCGAGCGGTGTCCTCTGGTTGGACGGGGACCGCTGGCTGGTGCACGATACCCTGGAGGCAGATGACGATCCATTGCAGGTACTCGACCTGTCGACGGGTCTGTCTCAGCCTGCCGGCGGCGGGGGCCACCGGCCGATGAGAGCCGCCTCCAGGACAGCCTGGAACTGGTGGAGGCTCCTGCGTGCAGGCGACGGCCGGGTGGTTATCCTCGACGAGTCTTCCCTGAGGGTAACGGAATGGTCGGAGTCGGGCATCACCGGCTGGCAGGCCGTAACGGGGAGCGGGCTGCGGCCCGTCGAGGACCGACTGCGGGGGGACCTGGACGACTCGGAAATCTCACACTGCTGTGTCATCGGAGACCAGGGATTGCTCATCGTGGCGGATAATCCGCAGGTGGATGAATTCGCGAGCACGATGATCCTGGTGAGCTTCGAGGGGGAAACGCTCCAGCAATGGAATCTCCCCGGTCTGCTCTCATACACCGGCCTGGCGCTCGCGCCGTGGGGCAGTCTCTATCTATCAACGAAGAATGCCCTCCTGGAGTGGTCAGGATGGGAGAGCGCAATATCGGGACGATAGGTCTCTGGATCGGAGCCATCGCGCTCCTGGTCCTGACAGGCCTCAATCTCATGGCCGGCAGCCGCGAGCGGATGGCGGCCGCCTCGACAGAAGCGTGGTCCGGAACTGATTTCCTCCCTTTCATCGGCCCCCTCGTCAGCCTCGATGGTGCGGCTGTCTCTCCCGATGTCTCCGGTCTCCGGCTGTGGATGGTGACAGAGGACATAGAGTGTCCTTCCTGCCTGAACGAACTGTCGGCTGTCAGTGATCTGATCCGTGAGATGGTGTTCGGGGAGCTGGTGGTGACAGCGGTGGCGCTCGGCGACCTGCATGAAGCCCGGCGGACCTTTCTGGGACTCGACTTCGGGATGCCGATCCTGGTCTCGCCCTCAACTCCGGTCTCGGTCATGCTCGACCTCCTCGGTGCGACCGTGACGCCGACGCGGGTGATCACCTGGTACGGCCGGGTGGTGGCCTGGAGTGGCCTGAGCGTACTGGAGGAGGACGGCCGATCGGAACTGGAGGAAATGCTGGACCGGTGGTCGGACAGGTAGACTCCCGACTAAAACGTCATTACTCTGTGAAATCGGATCGAGTTCGACACGTATCGACAAATATACTACCACCCTCTCCCGATGAGGTGTCGCCATGCGCGCCAGACCAGTTCTCCCGTTCTTCATTGCTCTCTTCGCGGTCGGCTGTGCCGCCGGCGGGGCCGGAGTGCCCGAAACAACATGCTCATGGAGATGGATGTGCCGGAACTTCCCATTCCCCAGCCGATGGAGATGTCGATCAGCATGACCCAGCGACTCGTGGTGGAGGATGTGCGGGACGGACTGATAACGGGCGAACTGGTGAACGAGGACTTCTCCCTTTCAGGCATGGGGGACATGCTCAGCCAGATGGGCGTAGGCGAGCTGGGAAATATGAAAATGCCCGTCAAAATGACGTCTCGCGGGCATTCTGAAATGAGCATCTCCACTGAGCAAACGGGCCTGGGTGGCGGCATGATGAACATGCCAGGTGGCTTGAACAGTTTCTTCGTTCCCTGGCCCGACTACCCGGTCCCGATCGGCTCCTCATGGATCGACAGTGTCGCGATCGAACAGGACCAGCTGGGGATGGATATCAAAGGCACCATGATCACCGAATACACCTACCTCGGTCTCGATATGTTGGAAGGGTCCTTTCGGGCTCGATGGCCGGCGGGATAGACCAGGCAGTGGCGTCCATGATGATGTCGGGGACGTGGAGCGGCGAGACCGACTACTGGTTCGACCAGAATGATGGCCTGCTCCTTTCATCACTGTCTTCACTGCGGACCGCCATGCTCATCGAGATGGTTGCTCCGATGGAGATGGTGATCCCGATGGATATGCAGATGAAAGCGACCATCCGCCGGGAGCGGTAAAATGATCCGGACACCGCGGCAGGGAGGCCTGCCCCGGTCGGGTGACAGGCAGGTGGAGTGAGGCGTGTCTGTCCTGCAGGTTACACTGGCCGGCCTTCTCGCGATCCTCATCCCGCCGCTCTGTTCCGGGCGATCAGGATTCTCCTGTCACTCGGGCTCGTCCCTTGAGAAGACGACTTTACCCCCCACGATGGTGTAGAGCACATCCGTCTGGAGGATCTTGAAAGGGTAGATCTCGAGCAGGTTCTCGGACAGGACCACCATGTCAGCCAGTTTGTCGACCTCCAGACTGCCC
>JALGWK010000089.1 GCA_025774205.1 bacterium | reverse complement strand
GCGATCACCGACAACCTCCGGGCCGAGGCAAAGAAGAAGGGTGCCTCCAGCCCGAGATCTTCCAAGACCTACAGCGTCCTGGGGATCGCCAGCGGGACGACCGTTCAGGTGCTCGATCCGACCACCCTGGACGAAGAGAACTCGGTCCCCTCCTCTCCCTTCCTGACGACCCGTCTCCTGCTGGTTACCCTGGCGACCTTCGCCATCACTCTCATCCTGGCCCTGGTATTCGAGGCACCCCTGGAAGCGGCCGCGAATCCGGAAGTGACCCCGAACCCGGCCAAGGCGCCATGGTACTTCCTCGGCCTCCAGGAACTGGTAGGATACTCCGCCCTCATGGGAGGCGTGATCATCCCCGCCATCGTCGTCATCGGCCTGGCCATGATCCCGTTCCTCGATCGCGAACAGGAAGGGATAGGGTTCTGGTTCACTGACAGCGTCGGAAGGCGATGGGGGATCATCGGATTCGTCTTCGGACTGGTCGTAACTGCCCTCTGTGTGGCGAGTTCGATGCTGATTCCCCTGCGGGAAGTCTTCGCCGGGATCGAGAGTCAATTCTTCTTCGATCTCTTCAATCCCGCTACACTTCTCCTGGTGTTGTTCGCGGGATTCTACTACTTCGTCAGGAAGAAAGCGGGAACCACCCGGTCGGCAGCGATCGCAACGTTCTGCGCGTTCATCATTGCTTTCATCCTGCTGACCTACATGGGGACTGCTCTTCGAGGACCCAACTGGGATTTCTACTGGCCCTGGCAGGCCTGGCCAACACACCCCATCACCTACTGAGGATCGAGGGGCGAGGATTAGATGATGAGGAAAATCGGTCAAAGAGAGATCATCTCGTTGCTGGCAGTTGCCGGTCTGATCCTGATCGGCGGGATCATGGCCATCTTCATGGATACCAGCCCCGAGTGGAAATACTACCAGTCGGAGTTCCAGTGGCTCGTAGCCGAAGAGATGGGGGAGGTCGACCGGGCCCAGATCCCCCGCGGGATCCAGCAGATCTACGTCGAGGATCTCGACCGCGTGGACCGCTGTACCAGCTGTCACCTGGGGATCGACTGGAAGGGGTTCGAGAACGCCGAGCAGCCGTGGACCACCCATCCGCGTCCCGACCTGTTCGAATCGCATCCGATCGGTGAATACGGATGTACCTCCTGCCACGGGGGACAGGGACTGGCCCTGACCTACGTGGATGCTCACGGATTCGGCGAGCACTGGGAGGTGCCGGTTCTGGGAGAGATCATCGGCAGCGAGTACGATCCCAGGACCCCCCCCCCGCTCTACGAGATCAACTGCAATAACTGCCATCGATATGAGCGCTCCACCCCCGGCCTGAACTACATAAACCACGCCAAACAGCTGGTCCGCGATAAAGGCTGCAAGATCTGCCACATCATCAACGGATCGGGCGGTTCACTGGGGCCCGACCTGACCTTTGAGGGAGACAAGCACGCCGAGGGATTCGATTTCACCAACCTGGTCTCGAACCAGCAGTCCATCTTCAACTGGCACATCAAGCACTTCCAGTCTCCGCCGACGATCGTGCCGAACTCGATCATGCCGGAGATGAATTTCCAGTCGAGGGACACCCAGTCCCTGGCGATGCTGGTGATGAGCTGGCAGGACAATCGTGATCTGCCGTGGTCGTACTTCCCCGGGATCGAATTCCGCGATGAGATGACCCCTGAGGAGGTCGAGCGGGACCAGCGGATGCGTACCGGAGACGGCGCCTTTTTCGTCGAGAAGAACTGTTTTGTCTGTCACAGCATCTCGGCCTTCGAGATCCAGTCCCCGACCGACAAGGGACCCGATCTCTCCCGCGCTCCCGATGACGTGCGGGCCCGCTTCAACAAGACCGTCGAGGAGTTCCTGTTCGATCCGACCGGGACGATGAAGATCATCCTCGAGAGTCAGATCGTGCTGACCGATGAAGAGAAGTGGGAAGCAATCAACCGGATCATGAGGGCTTACGATATCGTGAAAAACCGAAGTGAGAGTGTCCCGCCCCGGTGATCGGGGAACAGTGAGTTTCGATAAATGAAAGCATGACCAGCGTTTTCGAGAGGAGAAGGATGATGAAATTGAGGATCAGTTATCGACTGGTAGCTCTGCCGCTGATCGCTCTGCTTGTGAGTGGCATGGCCGGTTGCGGCAAAGCCCCACCCCGCGGTGGATCGAGAGGTGGTGGGGTGAGGGGGACCGGGTCGGAGATTACCGACGCGGCCCTGGCCACCTATGTGGCTCCCGGAGATCTGGATGAGTACTACCTCTTCTATTCCGGCGGTCACAGCGGGCAGATCTTTGTGGCCGGAGTGCCCTCCATGCGCCACATCGCCACCATTCCCGTCTTCACTCCCTATCCGGGTACCGGATATGGGTTCGATGACGAGAGCCGGGAGATGCTCGGCGAGTACAGCTGGGGAGATTCTCACCACCCCGGGCTGTCGGAAACGGATGGCGAGTACGATGGACGCTGGCTCTTCATCAACGACAATGCCAACGGTCGACTCGCTCGTATCGATCTGAGGGATTTCAAAACGAAGCAGATCCTGAAGGTCCCCAACATCTCGGCGAACCATGGAAGTTCCTTTTTAAGTCCCAACTCGGATGTGACTGATTACGGCACGACCTACAAGGGTATCGTCGCCGGGATCAAGATCGATCCCGATGACGGTGAGATGTCACTCGGGTGGGAGATCATCGTGCCTCCCTTCAACTATGACCTCGGAGATGCCGGCAAGGGTCCGAGTGACGGGTACTTTTTCTGGACCTGTTACAACTCGGAGCGTGAGTTCATCGAGGGCGGTAAGCTCGAGGTGACGGCCTCCCAGCGTGACCGGGAATGGTCGACTGGCGGGCCGCCCAGGCGGCGGTCGACGCGGGCCAGGCCACGAATTATGGCGGCGCCCCGGTACTCGATCCGTCTCAGGTCGATAACATCGCCTGGTACTTCCCTCTGGCCA
Source organism: bacterium (assembly GCA_025774205.1). Classification (GTDB taxonomy): domain Bacteria; phylum Blakebacterota; class Blakebacteria; order Blakebacterales; family Blakebacteraceae; genus Blakebacterum. The sequence goes on along the minus strand of JALGWK010000089.1, from coordinate 10,206 downwards.
AATCTCCCCATGGTGTGGATGTCAGCCCTGATGGCCGCTGGATCATCGGCTCGGGTAAACTTTCTCCGACAACCACGGTTTTCGATATCGAGAAGATCAAGACCGCGATCCAGAACGGTGACTTCGAGGAGACCATCGACGGCATCCCCGTCCTGACCTACAACTCGGTACGCGAAGCGGAGATCCCGGTTGGTCTGGGTCCGCTCCACACCCAGTTCGACGGCAACGGGTACGCCTACACTTCGCTCTTCGTAGAGAGCGCGGTCGCGAAGTGGAAGCTGCCGCCGTACGATGCCGGCGCCGACATGAACCAGTACGTGGTGGACAAGATCCCTGTGGCCTACAACATCGGTCACCTGGTAACTGCTGAGGGTGACTCCCGCTCACCGGACGGCAATTACCTCGTAGCTCTCAACAAGCTGTCGAAGGGACGCCACCTGAGTGTGGGACCGTCGATCCCCGAATCGGCCCAGCTGATCGACATTACGGGTGACCGAATGAAACTGCTCTATGATGCCTTCACCGAACCGGAACCGCACTACGCGGTGATGATCCACGCCGACAAGATCGATCCGATCGAGGTCTACCGGAGGGACGATCCCGAGTGGCCGCAGAATCCGGACGCGATCTGGGCGGTGGAGGACACCCGGGTAGAGCGCCGGGGCAGGACGGTGGAGGTGTGGATGCTGGCGGTGAACCAGGGTGATCGGGTGATCATCCACGTGACCAACATCGAGCAGACCCGGGATGAACTCCACGGACTGGCGATCAATGACTACGATATCAACATCGTCATCGATCCCGGGGAGACGAAAACCGTGACGTTCACCGCCGACAAGAGTGGAGTGTTCGCTTTCTACTGCACCAATTTCTGCAGCGCTCTCCATCAGGAGATGCAGGGCTATCTGCTTGTCAGATGATGATCGCTGCCGGCCGGACGGCATTTACCGTCCGGCCGGTCGCCATGAATCGAGGCCATGATGTCCGATAGATACCAGCAGATGACAGCTGTTCTGGACCGGCCGCTCACCAGCCGAAGCAGGATTCTCGTTGTCGTAGCCGCTCTGGTTCTGATCCCGACGTTCTTCGCCCCGTTGTGGCGCATGAGTTTCCTGGCTCAGCAGTACCCTGAGGGACTCGAGCTCTACATCTACAGTCACAGCCTGGTTGGTGGTGACGGAGGTAACGATCTGACCGAGATCAATGTCCTGAATCACTACATCGGTATGGCAGAGCTCAGTGAGGAAAACTTCTCTGAACTGAAGTGGATTCCGCTCGTGATCGGCCTGATTGGAGTTCTCACCCTCAGAGCGGGGGCGCTCGGATCGCTGAAGTCGATCGTGGATATCGTGATGATCTGCGTCTATTTCGCCGGATTCTCCCTCTGGAGTTTCTGGTACAAGCTGAACTACTACGGTAAACATCTCGACCCTCGCGCAGCCGTGCAGGTCGAGCCGTTCACACCACCGGTCTTCGGTCACAGGATGGTCGGTCAATTCGAAGTGTGGTCCTTTCCCGCCCTGGCCACATACATGTTCCTCATTTTCGGACTGCTGCTTCTCGGCGGATTCTGGTACACCTGGCATCGGCCGGGTGAGAAAATGCTCGATCCGTTGAGGACAGACAGTGGAGGTAAACAATGAAAAATCTGATAATCCCCGTCATGGCCATCTGCCTGGTTGCCGGTTGTGGCGGCGGCAGCGGTTCCTCTGCCGGATCCGCCGCCGCCGATGACGCTCCTCTCCTTTCGGTTGAGGCGCCCGAGCCCCTGCCAGTGCCCGAACCGGTCACCGTCCAATCGGAGACCGACTGGGAGTCGAAGGTGCACAACAAGGAGATCGAGGTCCTCCAGGTCATCAACATCATCAATCCCGTGGCGGCGTACATCACGGTGGGGTTCGAGCAGTATGGTGACCGTTTCAGTGACATCCTCCAGGAGGAGTGGGTAGATACCCAGGTGCAGTTGACGAAAGCGCTGACCCTCTATGACTCCTGCAAGGAGCGCAAGACAGCCGGCACCTTCGACAAGAAGCTCTTCCTCGACATGGAGGAGGTCTGGCAGCTCCTGGTGAAGACCGGTGTGGCAGGATTGAGAACCAAGACGATGATAGATGCCGAGGTGAAAAGGCTTATCGGGCAGTAACGGCTTGCGGGGTGGGTGTATCCACCCTGCGCAACTGTTCTGAGGACGTACCATGTCGCCGACGGCCCTGCTCGCACTGTTACTTTTAGCTCAGTCGCCTGTTCCTGACGGGCCTGCCTCGACCCATGTCATCGAGGCCGGAGAAGCGATCGGGCCGGTCCTCCTGAGGGCCGCTCCGGGTGATACCATCCGGCTCTCTCCCGGAGAGTACCGGGAGAACCTGGTGATCACAGTTCCCGTGGTACTGATCGGTCCCGCTGAACTGAACGAACAAGTCACTCACACCGATACCCCTGAGCCTGCTCGACCGATCATCCGTGGCGGGTATGAAGGGCACGTGATCCACATCCTCGCCCCGGGAACGGTCGTGGACGGAATCCACGTGAGTGAAGCCGGCCCGCAACTCACAAAGGACTACGCCGCCATCCTGGTTGAGGCCAACTCTGCACGGGATATACGTCAAAGCCGGGATCGGTACGGTGATCGAGGACAATCACATAAGCGGGCGTATCGACCTGATCGAGTCTGACCGCGGCAACGGTATCCATCTCTGGAATACGAAGCTCAATCTCATTCGCCGGAACGAGATTGTCGACGTGCGTGACGGCATCTATTTCTCGTTCGCGGACTCGACCGTGATCGAGGGGAACCATATCCATCAGGTCCGATACGGCCTCCACTACATGTATTCGAACTACAACTCGTTCACGGATAATCTCTTTGAGAGGAATGTGGCCGGTGCCGCTCTGATGTATTCGCACGACATCGAATTCACCCGGAATACCTTCGCCCGCTGCCGGGGATTCCGTGCCTATGGCATCCTCTACCAATCCATGGACCGCGTTACAGCCCGCGACAACCTGATCCTCGACAACAGTCGCGGCATCTTCATGAACAATGCCGGAGGGAACCTGATCGAAGGTAACGATGTAGTGGATAACGACCTGGCGATCCAGCTCAACGGCGGTTGTGACGGCAACACCTTCGCCGGGAACAACTTCATCAACAACCTGAGTTCCCTGCTCCTCGACGTCAGCGACAGAGAGACCGCGTGGGCGGATGGTCAAGGGGGGAACTACTGGAGCGGATACGACGGCTACGATCTGGATCGGGACGGGATCGGAGACGTGCCCTACAGCATTCAGAACGTCTTCCAGGTACTGGAATCGAACATACCCGAGGTGAGGTTCTACCTGCTGAGTCCCGCCGCGCGGATCCTCGAGATCGCAGAGAGTTCCCTGCCGATCCTCGAACTCGGCGATGCCCGCGATCCACTGCCGCTGATGAGCCCGGCCGTCAATGACCTGGTGCCCTGGCAGATGGTCACGGGCCACGACCAACCGGCAAGCGCGCTCTGGGCCACAGCCTACGCAGCCGTCACTGTCCTCCTCTTCCTGATCCTGATGAACTGGAGCAGAAGGATTGTCGGCGGAGCTGCGGGATCATCCGCGAGGGCCCGGATTGAACGGGAGCGAAGCTCGTGAGCACGACCCGATCGATGATCCAGCTGGCCGGTTTCGAGAAACGGTTCGGCGACTTCCAGGCCGTCCACCCGCTCGACCTGGAGATCGAAGCCGGAGAAACGTTCGCTCTGCTGGGTCCCAACGGCGGCGGAAAGACGACCGTCATCCGGGCCCTCGTGGGACTGCATTCTCCCACTGCCGGACAGGTGCTCATCGATGGGCATGATCTCGCAAGCGCGCCGGACGCCGTCAGGCACCTCATCTCCTATGTCCCCCAGCGGGTCGACATGCCGGCCCTGCTCACCGGCCGTGAGGTGGTGGCCTTCTTCTCCCGCCTGAAAGCCGCGCCCGACGACCGGATCGATGAAGTACTCGATCTGTTCGCCCTGACAGACAGCGCCGACCGGTATACGCGTGAGTACTCCGGAGGCATGCTGCAGCGGCTCGGTCTGGCGGTGGCGTTCCTGAAGGATGTCCCCCTCTACATATTCGACGAACCGACGCTCCACCTCGACTCCCTCGGTATCGAATGTCTCCTGAATCTCCTGAAGGAGAAGAAGAACAACGGAACGACGGTGGTCTTCGCCTCTCACAGTCTCCACTATTCCATGCAGCTGGCCGACCGGGTGGCCCTGCTGGTAGAGGGACGCCTGGTAAGACTTGAGGAAGTACCGGACTTCCGGGAGGCGATCACCCGCGAGATGCGCGTCCACGTGGTTCTCGATCAGACCAGCGGCGACATGCTCGAGGCCGCACGTTCGGGGGGGGCCGAATCGATCGAGCGCAACGGCAGGCAGATCTGGTTCCAGGCGGTTCCTGAGCGAAGGCTCGAGGTCGTCCGGGCGATCGAAGGGGCGGGCGGGATCATCAGGGAATTCCACACCGAGACACCCGACTGGGAAACGCTCATCAGGGATTATCTCGACTCTGAAGAGGGGAGCGGCAGATGATCAGACCGATATTCAGTAAAAGGAAGGGCTGGGGGAATGGTAGACCCGCAGCGATGACCATCTGTCTGCTCCTGCTGACCGCGTGCGCCGGAGAGGTCGAACCCCGGATTCACGCGGGGATCGATTCGTGCGAGTACTGCGGGATGATCATCGACCAGGTGAACCAGGCCTGCGGGTACGCGCATGAGGGACAGTTCGTGAGCTTCGATTGCCCCAGTTGCCTGCTTCTGGGCCTTGAGGCCCTCGAGGACGCGGGGGAAACGGTCCCGGAGAAGATCTGGTTCGCCGATTACCTGAACGGAACCTTCCATCTCTCAACCGCCACCACTTTTCTGCTGACCGATCATCTTCCGACGGTCATGGATCTGGGGGTGATCAGTTTCGGTGATCGTGAAGCTGCCGGGAATACAGCCCTCCACGATGATGAGATAGTTACCGACTGGCTCGGCTTCCGGACCCGGGAGGGAACGCCCGATGTGGTCGTGGACCTCCACTTCGGCCCCGAAGGCATGGAACCGGAAGTGGTCGAAGTAGATAAGGATAAACTGGTGCTCTTCAGGGCGAGCGGAACCGGGCTTGAAGGGGATCTGTCTCTGAGTCTCCGGGGATATCCCGAGTTGGGAACGGTCGTGATCCCGGGCGACGGCACCAGGATCGAATTCCGGCTGATGGCGATCAGACCCGGAGCTGGATTCCCTATCACCTCCGGTGATGGCAATCCGCTCGGGATGCTGAAGGTCAAAGGACCACACACCATCGAAGAGGCCGAGCGTTGAACTCCGACATCTGGACAATAGGTCGGCAGGAATTCATTCTGAACCGGAGGAACCGCTGGGTGGTCTCCTTTGCGGTTCTCTTCACTGTTCTCACCCTGCTGATTGCCTGGTTCGGTATGATCACGTCGGGGTATGCCGGATTCCAGGATTTCGTCCGGACCTCGGCCAGCATCATCAACCTGGGGGGATTCCTGATCCCGCTCTTCGCGCTCCTGCTCGGCGTTTTCAGTTTCCTGAGCAACCCGGAGTATCTGGAGCTGTTGACGACTCAGCCGGCGCCACGGTCACAGGTGCTGCTGGGGAAATACCTCGGACTGGTTCTGACCGTACTGGGAGCGTCGATACTCGGATTCGGCCTGCCGGGTATCGTGATCGCCCTGGTGATAGGGGTTGAAGGCGCGCTCAGCTACCTCTTCGTGGTCGGCTACTCGGTCCTGCTGGCGATAGCCTTTACCGGCCTCTCGGTCCTGATCTCGCTTCTTTCCGGCCGTCGGCAGATCGCCCTTGGGATCGCCATCGCGGTCTGGATCTTCTACGAACTGCTTTACGGCATCCTGATGCTCGGCACCACCCTCTACCTCTCACCGGCCACGCTCAAGGTCGTCCTGTCGCTGGGCCTGCTCGGAAATCCGATCGATATCGCCCGGGTGCTCTCGCTCCTTCAGGTGGGCGGACCTCATCTCTTCGGTCCCGCCGGAGCGACCCTGGTCAAGATGACCGGCTCTCCGTTCCTTGCCTCCGTGATCGGACTGGGCGGACTGCTGATCTGGTCAGTGGTGCCGATACTTATATCGGTACGGATTTTCCGGAAGCAGGATCTCTGATGAGGAGAGACTGACCCGGCGTTGGCTCAGGTTTTCTCCCACACAGGCAACAGCCTCTACTCCCGCCGGTCTTCCGGCTTACTGCTGATACAGATGCACGTCCCGCTGCGGGAAGGGAATGGAAACGCCAACCTTCTCCAGTTCTTCCTTGAACTGGCGCGTGAGGTCACATTTGAGCGCCCAGTAGTCCTCTTTCGCACACCATGGCCGCACCAGTATGTTCACTGATGAGTCGGCCAGTTCCCCGACCACGAGTGCCATTTCGGGCTCTTCGAGGACCCGCTTGTCGGCCCTCAGTATCCCGCGCATGGTCTCGATCGCCAGGCCGATGTCGTCGTCATAGCCGATCCCCATCACCATGTCGATCCGGCGGATATCGTTGGCGTTGAAGTTCTTGATCGTCTCACCGTAGACGTTGGAGTTGGGGATCTCGATACGGACATTGTCCGGCGTATTCAGTTTGGTCGAGAATATCCCGATCTCGAACACGGTTCCGGCACCCCCGCCCAGTTCCACATAGTCACCGATCCTGATCGGCCTGAAGAGCATGAGCATGACGCCTGAGGCGAAGTTTGAGAGGGTTCCCTGCAGAGCCAGACCGATCGCCAGGCCGGCCGCGCCGAGCACAATGGCCAGAGAGGCGGTCTTTATACCCACAATCTCCAGGACAGCGATGATTACAAAGGCAAGCGCCGCGTAGTAGACCAGGCTGGAGAGAAACGGCACGATAGTGGTGTCGAGCCGGGAACGTTCAAGCCCTTTCCTGACACCCTTGCGGAGCCAACCGGCAACCATACGACCGACAATGAATACAGCCAGCGCGCCAATGAGATTGAGGCCCAGGGTCGATATGTGTTCGACGATGGTATCGACGACGTTGGACAGGGTGACATTATCCATTATGCGCCTCCTCAGGCCTGGCCCTGGTGCAATCTCCGCCCGGGTACACCGGAATCGGATTGCTTTCTAATCTGAATCTGGCGGAGGGCCGGGGATTCGAACCCCGATGGGCTTGCGCCCGGCGGTTTTCAAGACCGCTGCCTTACCAGTTAGGACTAGCCCTCCGTGTAAGCCAGAAGGTAAAGGTGACAGCAGACTTATCCCGACTCAAGGGTATAATCTGACGAAAAAGGCAGCGGTCCTTTTACGCATGCTTTTCACACCGAACGCCTGAATACCTCAACACAGCCCTGCGACAGCCTCAACTCCAAGGGCCGCCCCTGGCCCAACTCTCAGAAATGGGGGCATCCCCGGAAGCCACTCTCATGGGAAGCAGCAGGAATTCCCTCAGATGGGAGAGCAGTTCCAGAAACTCGGGCACACCATCTTCGAGACTGCTCTTGCGAATAAACGCGTTCCACTGGACTGATTTTACTTCATCGCGACCGAACTCATCCGTCAACGCCAGCGGCGGTTCTATGGGGATTACCGTCTTCCGTCTCTCGAAGGTCGCTTTGATGGCCTGTACAAGGGTGGTGCCGTCGAAGGCGAAGTCCCGTGCCAGCACGTACAGGTCGAAGAAATCCTTCATCCGGCTGTTGGCGATGCCCAGCCTGATCATAGCCTGGAACTTCTCGGCAACAACCGTCTCACGTGGACACGCTCGAATGCTCGGGGCCGGGAAATCGAGAAGCGTTGGATAACTGATCTTCTCAGCCCTGGGCGTAACCACATCACCAAATCCCACATCGATCAGTACGGGAATGCGTGCCCTGCCAAGGAAGGCCGTCAGTCTGATGTTTTGTCCGTGATACTCCTGCGCCGCACGGATGGGTGTAACCACCACGGTGCCAGCATCAAATACCAGACCATCGGGTTCGACGCCCAAACCACATACATTCCGGAACACATCCGTAAGTCGCTCGCTGGAATCTTCACCATAGCCGAGGAAGTCCATATCCATTGTTGGCCTGTATGCTCCACCAGTCCAGACCATGAACAGCATGGCTCCCTTGAGAATGAATTCCCCGGCATACTCCGAGACGGACAGACGGTAGAGAAGTCGTTCCGCCGCGTAGCGCGTCCAGATGAAATGTGGATCATCTCCGGTATCACGGATGATGTTGAGGAGCTGTTGACGAACGGACGCTGAGATATCAGATGGCGTTCCCCTGGTCATACAATTGCTTCCATGTATGGACGAATTGTTTTCGTTACCCGGCAGATTTTCGCGTATTTCCACAGCTCATCGATCGAGCATCTCCGGTTATGCAGAACATCACGAAGTGCCTCAAGCGCAACGTCGAGTCCGATCTTGTTTCGGTACTTGAAGCAATCCGCTACGGTTTTAGCAGGGCAATAGATGTTCACCTGCACACCTTCGATGGTGTGTTCCTCGACGCCCTCGGTGAGGGACATGCCAGAGAATCTCACGATCCGCACTTTCTGCCGCATAACCCGAGGATGGGCAGCCCTGCGGTCGATCGCCATCCACACCTCATGGGGAGCCTGCGTGCCGATCTCGTGAAATCGCAGGGCTGACAGGAGGCACACGACACATCCGGGAATCATCTTCGCTGCCAGAACCAGACCGTGATGAGCGGTTACCTCCGCATCCGGAAGTCGATACAGCCCCCGATCTATCCGTACAAGTTCCCCTCTGGCACATAGGCGACGCAGGTATTCGGGATGAACACCGAGAGAGCGTACATCAGTGGCGCTCACTACCCCCGATTTGCGAGCTAGTTCCAGAACTGCCTGCTCATTTGGTATTCTGTTGTTCATCTTCATGTGTGCTATTATCGACTAATATAAATAAATGTCAAGAGTATGTCACAAACGGCGAAGGCTGGTGTCCGACCCGGAATTGAGCCATTCAGGAAGTGTTGGCCGCCCTACTCCTGTCTGAGAGCGACTACCGGATCGATCCGCAGGGCCCGTCGGGCCGGCAGATAGCATGACAGGTATGCCGCCAGGGTCAGAGAGAGCGCTACCGCCAGGTAGGTGACCGGATCACCGGTCCCGACACCGAACAGCAGGCTGCTCATCAGACGGGAGAGGAGCAGCGCGCCCGCAATCCCCACTACCACTCCGATGATGGCCGGCCGCATGCCGCCCCGGATGACATGACTGAGAACCTGTTTGCGGGTTGCTCCGAGAGCGACACGAACGCCGATCGTCTGGCGGGTCACGGAATACGACTGCACCCCGTAGATCCCGGCCAGGGCCAGGAAGAAGGCAACCCCGGAGAAGATCGTCAGCAGCAGCATGTTGAAGCGGCGGGCAGCCACCGAGGTCCCGACCATCTCTTCCATGTTGGTCACGTTCGAGATCGGCAGGTCGGAGTGGATATCGGACAGGATGGCCCGCATATCGGGCACGATCGCCTCCGGCGCGGCCGTGGTATGGACCACCAGGTGCATCGGGGACCAGTTGGCGCCCTGGTAGGGGATGTAGGTAGCGAGGGTGGGGCCGCCTTCGAGCCCCCGTTCAGCCATGTCGCCGACGACGCCGATCACCTCCGCGGGTCGGTCCCCCTGCCCCTTCCAGAGGAGCGCCGTGCGTCCGATCGGGTTCTCTCCAGGCCACATATCTTCGGCCAGACGCTCACTGATGATGACCCGCCAGGGATTTCCGACGACCTCGTCATCGGTGAACGTCCGCCCGCGGATCAGCGGGATACCGATTGATTTAAAATAATCGGGCGTGATCATCCGCCAGCTGGTCCAGGGGATATCATCCTCAGCCTCAGGCGGATGACCCTCGGGCAGGATCCCCATGCCCGTGCTGCCGTCGATGAGCGGCCGCACGTTGACCGCCGCGGCCGTGATCACCTGCGGCATCGACTGGATCCGCTCGAGGAAGTCATCCCGAACCTGGCTGTGGCGGCTGCCGTCCCAGTCATCGGGAATGGTTACCGAGAAGACGAGGCGGTTCTCGGTGGCGAAGCCCCGCTCGACCCCGAGCAGTTCGCCGAAACTGCGCACCAGCAATCCAGCCCCGATCAACAGGATCAGGGAGAGGGCGATCTCGGTGGCCACCAGCATGTTCCTCAGACGTTTCGCCGGTCGGGCGCCGGTCGAACTCCGATCACCCGCCCGCAGGGCCGTG
>JALGWK010000088.1 GCA_025774205.1 bacterium | reverse complement strand
GTCGATCGAACGGTCCTGACGCTGCTTGCCGACGCCTACGACGAGGATGAGATCGGGGGGGAGGAGCGGATGCTCCTCAGGTTCGCCCCGCACATCGCCCCGATCAAGGCGGCTGTTTTTCCGCTCGTGAAGCGTGAAGGGATGCCCGAGATGGCCCGTCATATCGTCGATGAACTGCGACGCCGGGCCTGGAACGTGATTTACGACCAGGGGGGCAGCATCGGCCGGCGGTATCGACGCATGGACGAGGTGGGAACCCCATTCTGCATCACGGTGGACGGTGAGAGCGCCGAAGATCAGAAGGTCACGGTGCGTGACCGGGATACCCTGGTCCAGGAGCGGATCGCGATCGATTCACTTGTTCCCTGGCTGGCAGAACGGCTCGAACCACGGGAGTAGAAGATCCTGAGCGAACGACCCTGGCAGAGAGACACAACCCGATCACGACGGTCCGCGCCCGGACCTGATCGTAGATCGGGCCGGATATTCCCGACGCTCTTCACCGCCGCCCTCGGCGCGCTCCTCCTGCTGAACACACCACTTCCGGCCAGGCAGGCCTCGAAGATCGATTCCCGGCTCCAGCGTTCCATCACGACCTCGACTGATTCCCTTACTGTCTGGGTCTTCCTTGAGGATCGCGGACTGAACAAGGGTGAGATCGGCCGGGCGCTGGCGGCGGCCCGCTCCCGCCTGAGCCCCCGCGCCCTCGACCGCAGGTTCCGGCGCGGAACGATCAGGGATGTGGTCGAATCGGACCTGCCGGTTTCGCCCGCCTACTTGACCGAACTGCGAAACAGCGGCCTGCGTGTCAGGCACACCAGCCGGTGGCTGAACGCCGTCAGCGGCGTCATCGCTCCCGACGATCTGCTCTCTCTCTCTGACCACGGCGCCATCGATCGAATCACGCCGTTGGCCAGCGGCCGGCGCATCGATCCTGAAGAGGAGGCCCGGCCCGGGTCCGTGCGCCGCGTGGCAGGCAGCGGCGCGGGGATGGTCGCCACCGGCCAGTTCGGGCCGGCCTTTTACGGAGATTCATACAATCAGAACGAATCGGTCCAGGTGCCCACGATGCACGCCGCGGGTCTCTCAGGGGTCGGCGTGATCGTGGGGATATTCGACACCGGCTTCCGGCTTACCCACATCGCGCTCAGGGACAGCATGGTACTGGCGGCCTGGGATTTCGTGGACGGTGACACCATCTCCATCGCCAATCAGGGCGCCTATTCCTCGCATCAGAGCCATGGGACGCAGGTGTGGGGCGTGATCGCCGGGTACCTGCCGGGCACTCTGGTTGGACCCGCGTACGGAGCGAACCTCCTGCTGGCGAGAACGGAGGACTATTACAGCGAAACCCCGGTGGAGGAGGACAACTGGGTTGCCGCGATGGAATGGATGGAGGCCCTCGGGGTCGACGTGACCAACACCAGCCTCTCCTATTTAGACTGGTACAGCCACCGCGACATGGATGGTGATACCGCCACCATCACCATCGCTGCCGACGCCGCCGCGGCCAGGGGGGTGATCGTGGTCTCGAGCGCGGGGAACGACGGTAACCGCCTCCCCTCCGGTCCCGATGAGATACCGCTCCGGTACTACGTCGGTGCCCCCGCCGACGGGGACAGTGTCATCACGGTGGGCGCGACCAATCCCGACCGGACCCTGGCGTCTTTCTCCAGTCGCGGTCCCACCTTCGACGATCGGATCAAACCCGATATCGTGGCCCGGGGGGTGGGACTCACCACGGTCTACCCGGCCGCCGGTGATTCCACCTACTGGTCGGCCGCCAACGGGACCAGCTTCTCGAGTCCGCTCACAGCCGGGGTGGTCGCCCTCCTGCTGGAAGAGCATCCCGAATGGGGTCCGTACCAGGTCAGGGAGGCGTTGCAGGCCACCGCCGATCGCTCCCGGAACGGACAGCAGGGCCATCCCGACAACGATTATGGGTGGGGCTATGTACAGGGCTTTGATGCCCTCCACTACGGGGACACCCCTGCCGGAGATGGTGTCAGGTTCTTCAACTACCCCAATCCCTTCACGACTCAGACCACCTTCAACTGCACGGTCCCTTCAGCCGGTTCGATCGTGATACGCATCTACACCCTTTCGGGCAGCCTTGTCCGGATTTTTGACGACGTGGATGTCGCCATGGCGGGAACGGTCGGGATAGTCTGGAAGGGCACGAACGAATCTGGTCGCGACGTCGCTCCCGCCGCCTATGTTGCAGTCCTGGATTTCGAAGGTCGCCGCTACCGCACCACGGTCCTCAGGGTCCGCTGAATCGACATCTGCCGCGCCTCACCGTCATCAGAGGAGTAGTCATTCGATGGATTACCGCCCGCTTCTTCCACTGCCGGCCCTGCTCATGGCCGCCGGCCTCGTCGTGTCCAACGGGGAGCCGGCTTCGGCCCAGAGCAACCGGCCAATCTATGACTCCGCCGCCGGATCCTTCATCACCGTCGAGACGATGCTGGAGCGGCTCGATGAGGCCGAGGTCGTCTATGTTGGAGAGTCCCACACCGATTTCGCGCACCACCTGGCCCAGCTCGAAGTATTGGAGAGCATGCGGGCCCGGAACGGGAGCCTGGTGATGGGCTGGGAGATGTTCCACTCCAGCCAGCAGCCGCTTCTCGACGCCTACACCGGCGGCTGGCTGCCCGAGATCGAATGGCTCGACGCCATCTACTGGGAAGAGACATGGGGTCACGCCTATCCCTACTATGAACCCCTCCTCGACTTCGCCCGGGATGAGAAGGTCCGGATCTTCGGTCTCAACGCGCCCCGGGCGGTGGTCCGCGGCGTCAGGACCGAGGGCGAAGAGAACCTGTCTGAGGAACTTGCTTACTGGCTGCCGGGCGGATTCTGGCTGCGGTTGAATATTGATTCGGAAACGGAGTACAAGGCCTGGTTCATGGAGGTGGCCCGTCACATGCCCTCGGCCACCGATTCGCTGATGGAATCGATGTTCCACAGCCAGACGGCCTGGAACGAGATCATGGGCTGGAACGTGGTGAAGGCCTTCAACCTCATCCCCGATCCCGACCTGCAGGTACTCGTGATCGTCGGCAGCGGCCACGCCATCTTCGGCCAGGGGATCCCGACCAGGGTGGCCCTCCACCGGCCGGAATTCGACCAGGTCGTCATCATCCCCCATACCTCTGAATCTGTCATGACCCGGAGCGAGATTCTCGAAGAGGAGCTCCACCTCGAGGGTGACTACATCTGGTTCGTGACCCCCGCGGAAGACCCCCCCGGCGTGGAGCGGCCGGAGATGCCGACGATGCCGCCGCGGACGATGCCGCCACCGTCGATGCCCCCTCCGGCCTGATCACGGATGCCCCGCCCGGGGTGGAGAGTGTTCAGTGTGAGATGAACGCGGCCGCGGAACGAGACAACACCGGCAGGACCACCGCCCGGCGGCGGATTGCTGAACTCCGTGATGAGCTGCACCACCACAATCACCGCTACTACATCCTCGATGATCCGCTGATCTCCGATGCCGAGTACGACCTCCTCTTCCGGGAACTGCAGGGACTGGAGGAGGAGTGGCCCGATCTCCTCACCACCGACAGCCCCACCATGCGGGTCGGGGCTCCGCCGGCGCCCGAATTCGAGTCGTACCGGCACGCCCGGCCCATGCTCAGTCTTGCGAACGCGTTCGACTTTGATGAGTTGCGGGAGTGGCAGGGCAGGGTCTATCGACAGCTCGATCTGGCCGGCGAGGAGGTGGAGGAGACCGATCCCTCACTCGAGGATGTCACCTTCCTGGCCGAACCGAAATTCGACGGGGCGGCAATCGAACTGGTCTACGAGAACGGTATCCTGACGGCGGGTGTCACCCGGGGGGATGGTGAAACCGGCGAGAACGTCACCGACAACGTTCGCACCATCCGCAACGTCCCCCTGCGGCTCAGACAGGTCGACCGGAAGGCACGGAGCATTCCCGCCCTGCTCGATGTGCGGGGCGAGGTGATCATGCTTCGTTCCGAATTCGACACCATGAACCGAAAGCGGGGCGAAGCGGGTGAGCAGCTCTTCGCCAACCCGCGGAACGCCGCCGCCGGCGCGCTCCGCCAACTCGACTCACGCGTCACCGCAACCCGACCCCTCACCTTCTTCGCGTACGGCATCGGACGGATCGAGGGTCTGGAAGGTAAGCCTCTCGAAAGGCAGAGCGAGGTGCTGAAGGCCCTCGGCGGATGGGGATTCCGGATCGCAGATCGGTGGCTGCGGGCAGACTCGCTCAACGGCGTGGAGGAATTCTACCGGCAGCTTGTCGATGATCGGGAGTCGATCCCCTACGAGGCCGATGGCCTGGTGGTGAAGGTGGAGGAGTTCAGGAACCAGCAGCGGCTCGGGCAGGTCAGCCGGTCTCCACGATGGGCGATCGCCTGGAAATTCCCGGCCCAGCAGGCCACCACGGTGGTTGAGGGCATCGAGATCTCGGTCGGGCGAACGGGGGCGCTCACCCCGACGGCGGTCCTGGAACCGGTCGAGGTCGGCGGCGTGACGGTCAGCCGGGCAACGCTCCACAACCGCGAGGAGATCGAGCGGAAGGACGTACGGATCGGGGATACCGTGATCATCCAGCGGGCGGGGGATGTGATCCCGGCAGTGGTGAAGGTGATCGACGAGAAACGGAAACCGGGTACCCGCCGGTTCAAGTTCCCTGACACCTGTCCCGAGTGCGGCTCTGATGCTGTCCAGCCCGAGGGTGAGGTAGTGGTCCGATGTGTGAACCTCTCCTGTCCGGCCCAGATCAAGGAACGCCTCTTCCACTGGGGATCGCGTGACGCCATGGATGTTGACGGTCTCGGTGAGAAACTGGTCGAGCAGCTGGTGGATTGCGGGATGGTGACCGATCCGGCCGGTCTCTACGAACTGAAAGTCGAAGACCTTTCCCTCCTCGACCGGATGGGGGAGATCTCGGCCCGCAACCTGGTTGAAGCCCTGGACCGGACCAAGCAGGCTCCGCTCGACCGTTTCCTGGCGGCCCTCGGGATCAGGCAGGTCGGAACCCACGTGGCCCGGGTGCTGGCCCGCGAATTCGGAAGCCTCGAGAAGATCATGGAGGCTGACCAGGAGACCCTGGAGGAGATCTTCGACATCGGTCCCGAGGTGGCCTCCCAGGTGACCGCCTTCTTCTCCCGGACCGAGAACCGCGGCCTCATCAAGCGCCTGCTGACCGGCGGCGTTGCCCCGCAATGGCCTCCCGAGGGTGCAGGAACAGGTGTGTCGCCGGGTCTCGATTTCACCGGTCTGGTCTTCGTGTTCACGGGGGAACTCGAGGTGCTCACCCGGGACGAGGCGAAACGGCTGGTGGAATCGTTCGGCGGCCGGGCGACCTCGTCAGTCAGCGGGAAGACCGACTACGTGGTGGCCGGTCCGGGAGCGGGATCGAAACGGGAAAAGGCTGAAGAACTGGGTGTCGAGATCATCAACGAGGCTGCCTTCCTGAAGATGATCGGGCGCGCATGAAGCGGCTCCCCGCCGCGCTGCCTCGATCGTTTTACCAGCGGCCGGTGGTGGAAGTCGCGCGCAACCTGCTCGGTCGTGACTTCTACCGGCGCCTTCCCGATGGAACGATCTGCGGAGGCCGGATCGTGGAGTGCGAAGCGTACGGAGGACCGGACGATCCGGGGAGTCATGCCCGGAATCGTACGCCACGCTCCGAGATCATGTACGGCCCGCCCGGATTTGCCTACGTCTACTTCACCTACGGGATGCACTGGTGCGCCAACGCGGTGGCCCACGAGGAAGGGACCGCCGGAGCGGTCCTGATCCGCGCCCTCGAACCGCTCGAGGACCTGGAGGGGATGGCTTCGAGGCGGGGCAGGGCGGCGTTCGACACGCGCGGGACGATCCGCCCGCGGGCGCTCTGCAGCGGACCGGCGAAGATCACCCGGGCCCTGGCGATCGATCGGGCCCTGAACGGGACCCCCCTCACCGGCGCCGACCTCCGGATCTCGACCGGGACCGGTCCCGTGTCCGACAGAGAGGTGGAGATCACCCGAAGGATCGGTGTGACCGATGGCGCCGATCGGCTGGCCAGGTATATCATCGGAGAAAACACGTTCCTCTCACGCTGATGGAACCTGCTCCCCGCTTCTCCGTATGATTGATGAGAGAGGTAACGAGATTCTGCCATTCTGCTCGATTCCACCCAGCCTCCAGGGAGTTGTTACATGAAGAAACTGACAGCAGTGTTCGTGATCGCGATAATTATGATCCCGGCCTCCGCGCTGGCCCAGCCGGAGACCCTGATCGGGAGGAACCTCGAACACGGCGGTTACGGCGGTCCGGTCGTAAAATTCTCCCAGATTGCCGGTGAACTGGGGCTCCTGGTCGGTGGGCAGGGCGGTTGGGTTATCGGCCAGACATTCACCCTCGGCGGCGGCGGTTACGGTCTGGTGACCACCCATCTCGTCAACGATGGTATCGCCGAATATGAGATCGGCCTCGGTTACGGCGGGCTCCTCCTGGAGTACCTGCGACAGCCCGACGATCTCATCCATTTCAACTTCAGCTGCCTCTTCGCGATTGGCGGGATCAGTTTCCGGGAACCCGGTTCATACGTGGATCTCGATCCCGGCAGCAGTGACGACCTGATCTACGTCATCGAGCCCTCGGCGAGCGTCTGCGTGAATATCACGCAGAACTTCCGGATCGCCGCCGGCTCGACCAGGCGAGTCTCGACCTGGGACTGCTGGAGGAAGACCTGACCGGAACCTCCTTCATCCTGTCATTCCGGTTCGGAAAGTACTGATCCCTTCCGCTCCCTCCCTGGCCGGAGCGGACAGTACCCTGTCCGGTTCCGGTCGGGGAGCGCAGGTGCTTACCTGACCGCGACAGATCAACGCTTTTCCCGCCCCGGTCTGGGATTACATTATTGGGCGCCATGACTGACGAAGGGATTACATTATTGGGCGCCATGACTGACGAACTGATCATCAGGGGTGCCCGCGAGCACAACCTCAAGGACATCGACGTAACCATCCCCCGGAACCGCCTGGTGGTGATCTCCGGGCTGTCGGGATCGGGCAAGTCGAGTCTGGCCTTCGACACCATCTATGCCGAAGGGCAACGCCGGTACGTCGAGAGCCTCTCGGCGTATGCCCGCCAGTTCCTCGACCTCATGGAGAAACCCGACGTCGACGCGATCGACGGGCTCTCGCCGGCGATATCGATCGAACAGCGCACCTCGGGACGGAACCCGCGCTCGACGGTCGGCACGGTCACCGAGATCCATGACTACCTCCGTCTCCTCTGGGCCCGGACCGGCAAGGTCCACTGTCACGAATGCGGCCGGCCGATCCACGCCCAGTCCTCCCAGCAGATAGTGGAAACCATCCTCTCCTTCCCGGAGGATGAGCACATCCAGATCCTGGCTCCCCTCGTGCGCGGTCGAAAGGGGGAGTACGGGGAACTCTTCCGCAAGGTGCAGCAGGACGGCTATGTGCGGGTTCGGGTGGACGGCGAGATATCGGTAGTCGATCCCGAACGGCGGCTCAACCGGCAGAAAAAGCACACCATCGAAGTCGTGGTCGATCGGGTCGTCGTCAAACGGGAGGGACGGAGCAGGATCGCCGATTCGGTTGAGACGGCTCTCGGCCTGGCGGAAGGTCTGGTCACGGTGGTCCGCCACGATGGATCGGAGGAACTCTTCAGTGAGCACTTCTCCTGTCACCACTGCGGGATCTCGTTCCAGGAACTGGAACCCCGCAGTTTCTCCTTCAACAGTCCCTACGGAGCCTGTCCCGATTGTGACGGACTGGGCACGAAGTTCTTCTTCGACCCGGAACTGATCATCCCCGATCCCGCGAGAAGTCTGCAGGACGGCGCGGTAGTGGCCTACGGCGCCATGGACCGGTACCGGCAGATCCATGTGCTCCAGTCGGCGCGCGCGCTTCGGATCCCGCATACGAAACCGTGGCGTGATCTGACCGAGAGTCAGCGGGAGACGATCCTCCAGGGATCTGAGAAGGCCATCAATTTCCATTGGGAGGGGGGCAAGGGGTCGTGGGATTACGAGGGGAAGTACCGGGGGGTGATCCCGGAACTGAACCGGCTCTATCGGCAGACGAAGAGCCAGAATGTCCGGGAGCATCTCGAACAGTGGATGAACCAGATCGACTGTCCCTCCTGCGGGGGCGGACGACTCCGTCCGGAGAGCCAGGC
>JALGWK010000454.1 GCA_025774205.1 bacterium | reverse complement strand
AGATCCTGATTCCCGCATCCACAAGACCAATGTGGCTTCGACCTGCGGAGAGTGCCACGGTGAGGCCCAGATCTATTACGAACGATCGATCCACGGCCGGGCGCTGCAGGCCGGCATCTGGGACAGTCCCACCTGCAACGACTGCCACGGGGAACACCTGATCCTCTCTCCGAGCAACCGGGAAGCCACGACCTATGCCTCCAGACTGGCGGCCGAGACATGCGGTACCTGTCACGATGACCCGACGATCATTGCCGAGTAAGTGGTCGGTTCCTATACCGACAGCTATCACGGCTGGGCCACCCGGCGAGAGAGTGAGAATGCCGCGACCTGTGTGAGCTGCCATTCGGCTCACTTCGTGCTCCCGGCAGCGGACCCGCTCTCCCCCATCCACATTGACAACGTCGCCCGGCAGCGGATCCGCTCTCTCCTATCCACATCGACAATGTCGCGGCAACGTGTGCGGCATGTCATGAAGGCGCCGACCTCAACTTCGCCATGAGTTACACCCATGCGGCGACCTCGATCACCACCAACCCGATCAGATCTACATCCTCCTCATCATCGCCGTCATCGGGGGCATGGTCCTGCACAACATCCTCATCATCAACCACCACATCTTCGAGCGACGGAGGAAATTGAAGAACGCCTCCTGGATCCGCCGGCTCGACACCACCGAGGTGATCCAGCACCTGCTCCTCGCCGCTTCCTTCATCCTGCTGGTGATCACCGGCTTCGCCCTGAGATTCCCGGAGACCGGCTGGGCGAGGTTCGTAACCTGGCTGGGGATGAACGAACCCGTCAGGGGCACCATCCACCGGGTCGCGGCAGTGCTGCTGATCGGCGTTTCATTCCATCATGTTTATTCGCTGATCTTCACCAGGCGGGGCCGGATGCAGTTCCGGGCCATGCTGCCCGGATTCAGGGACGCCGGTGACGCGATCGGCGCGGTCAGGTTCTACACCTGGATGAGCCGAACCCAGCCGACTGCCGACCGGTATGATTATACCCAGAAAGCCGAATACTGGGCCCTCATCTGGGGCACCGCCGTCATGGCGCTCACCGGCTTCGTCCTCTGGTTCCCGGAGCAGGCGGTGAAGATCTTCCCATCCTGGATCGTCATGGTCTCCCAGACGATCCATTACTACGAAGCCTGGCTGGCCACCCTCGCGATCATCGTCTGGCACGGGTTCTTCACCCTGATGCATCCGCGCGAGTTCCCGATGAGCTGGACCTGGATATCCGGGAAGATGCCGCTCGAGGATGCCAGGCATCACCACTCGCGCTGGTATGAGGATGTGGTTACCGGTCGCGAGAAGGAAGAACTGCTCGACCTGGAGAGTGCCGAAGAGACTGCTGCCGATGATTCCCCGGAAACGAGCGGCGAGGCAGTGCCGGAAGAAGTTGATACCGGTGAGGGAAAACCGGCCGAGACCGATTCAGAAGAGAGTTCAGAAAAGAACTGAGGCGGACTGAACCCGGGTGCGGTTCACGCGCCCGGCTGTGTTAGTCACCCGGGGGAGACCAGGCGCCAGGCGGAGACCAGGTGCCAGGCGGAGGAATCTCTTCTCCGCCTTCGATCTGGTGCTCGGAAGGATCTTCTCCCTCATACTTGCTGGGACACTTGGTCAATATCTGACGGGCCTGGAACCGGTCACCATCCCATGATCCAACCGCCACGATTCCCGTAGCGTCATCGAAGGTGGCCGGCTTGACTCCTTCGAATACCACCTCGAGCGAGTCACCCTCCTCGGGTGAGACCATATAGAAGTGGAAATTCCGTGACGCATCATCGCTGTACCAGGAGAGATGGGATACGGGCAGATCACCAGTGACCTGGACGGTTCTGTCGGTCGCCTCCCGCGCCTCGGCAAAGGTCACGTAGGGATTGAGTGACTCACTGAAGGTTCCCAGCCCGAGCCAGGTGAATCCCACCAGGGCCACCACGCCGATGATAATCCTTTTTCGATTCATCACTGCCACCCTTCCCTTCTCACGCTTCCACTTCCTCTTTTGAGCCATCTGATTCGACCGACCCGTCTTCCGGACCGACCGGTTCCCGACTGCTCATCCCCGAGACGATCTCTTCCAGCCGTTTCAGCCTCCGGCTCTGGCCGGTGAGGTAGACGAAGATCCCGGCCCAGATGATGGTGATGACCAGGGTTGCGTACACCAGGTCACCCATGAAGCACCTCCCGTTTCAGTGTACGGATCCTGCTGGCCATCCCGAAGATCCAGGAGAACAGCAGTGTCTGACCGATCAGAGCAGCGTTGAGAACCAGGATCATCCCTGTTGCCATTCCGCCCTCCCCGGCTGAGTTCACAACCGGATCGGGATGGATGATGTTGTACGCTCCCGCCAGCACTCCCCGCCGTTCCGGATCATCGACCGCGGATCGGAGCGCGAAGTAAGCCCCGTAGATGAGCAGCAGGATGACGATACTCGATTCCCGGGGGTCCCAGTTCCAGTAGACGCCCCAGGCCTTCTTCGCCCACATCGATCCGCTCACGGTCGCCAGGATGGCGAAGAGAAGACCGATCTCGGCCGCGGTTACAGCCCGGTCATCCCAGAGCAGGTCGCGGCTCTTCAGATACCTGATCGAGCAGACGACCGCCGTACCGAAGGCGAGTACGCAGATCCAGGCCACGGGGATATGGAACCAGGCGATGCGGCTCAGTTCACCCAGCCCCATCGCGGGAGGTATCAGATTGAACGCCGCCCAGATCACCGCGGTGATCCAGATCGCGGTCACCACCAGCTCATTCACTGCCTCTCATCTGTTTATTGATCGCGCTCGCCCGGGAGGATTCTCAAGACTACCTAAAGTACACATTCAGGGGACAGGTGCAGAGTGGAAAGAGAACCAGGAACACCCCAAAAGAAGAGAGTCTCCGACACCCGAGTCGGAGACTCTCATGCAAACACCCGGAACAGGTGAATCTTCTTTTAATCAGCTTACGCCTTCTGATCACTTCTCGCCCGACACCATGATGTGGGCGTTCGGCACATCGACTCCCGCCACGTACTTGTACGACTGCTGCAGGAGCTGGACGATGAAGGCGA
>JALGWK010000453.1 GCA_025774205.1 bacterium | reverse complement strand
GAGCTCAACACCATGGAGCGACAGCCTGTTTTTGACAGGACCTCTTTCAGAGAAGGCTGGCTCACACCTGAAGAAGCGGATTCGCTCTATACCGGCCGGCTCGGAACAGCCAGGGAGATGCTGGACGCCGGCAACGGCATCGAGGTGCATGCCTTCCTTGATCCCCTGCTGAAACAGGAGCTGATCAGGAACCCGGAAGCCTTCTACCTGGATGCCCTGGCACTCCTGATGACCGAGACGCCCGGGGGTCGACAACTGGCGGTGAGCAGGATCCAGCAGGCTATGCGGCTCGATCCCGGCAACGGGCGCTACTGGCTGCTGCTGGCGAAGATCCAGTACGCGCGCACCATGTCCTACTACACCGACGACATCCTCGACCACGTTCTGGATGAACTGCCCAACATGGGGGATGCCCATGCCCTGAAGGGACAGCTGCGGATCGAGACCCTCTGGGGCCTGGGCTGGCACGGTTCCGGCTGGTGGGTGACACCTCTGAACGAGCAGAGACAGAGACCCGAGGAACTCCAGGCCGAAGCGGTCGATCATCTCAACCGGGCCCTCCTGTATGACCCTGACAACCGGCTGGCCACCTGGTTCCTGGGAGTGAACGGTCTGATGGCCAGGGACTGGGAGTCCTCCATCAGGGTGATGACCTACCTCATCGAACACGAAGTGCATATCGCCGAGGCCTACCTGGGCCGGGGACTGGCTCTCCAGCACCTGGGCCTGATAGATCTGGCGATGACCGACTACGAGGCCGGGGTCCGGTTGCTGCCCGAAAAAGCCCGGCACCTGTCAGGTGATCCCCGTTGGGCTATGTCCTCCTCGGATGGCGGCATCATGTCGAACCGCGATATCATGCCCGACTCAACCATGGAGGCAGGGAGCGCTTCCCAGGGCTCTTTCTGGCGCGCTAAGGACCTTCTCTTTTCGACCGATGTGAACGAGCGGCTGGCCGAACAGTATCGGCGGTTTGCCCATGTCACCTGGAAATACGCGGTGCCCGATCTCGGCATCCGCGGGTGGGAATCGGTCCGCGGACAGGTCTACCTCAGGTTCGGAGAGCCACTGCGGACCAACGCCGAAGGTGAGAGGGTGTGGAAGACGATGCAGCGGATCGCACTGGTGGGAGATCCCGGTAGATCAGCAGAGTCTGTAGCCCGGAAGAGCGTTGACGATCCGAGCGAGATGTGGACCTATGAAGACGGGCTGACCTTCACCTTCGGCGGCGGGCTGATGTCGGGGAACCTGACCTTCTGGCCATCAGACGGGATCTACGACATCAACAGTCTTGCTGATTTCCGAGATCTGTCCGAGGAGATCCCGGCCTCGGAGAGGGCCATCGGCGCCCGGGAAGTGATCCCCATGGACGTCCGCTGGTATACCTTCAGTGCTGTCGATGGCTCTGCCGAGTACATTCCGCTCATCGCCACTGAAGGATTCCAGCGACTACAGGCCGACAGCATCGCGTTCTCCCGCTATCAACCGTTGTGGACCATGATCCACAATGACCGGTGGCAGGAAGTGGAGAGGACTGAATCCCGGGTTCCCGCCTGGGCCTGGTCGACCGGGGTGCGCAACAGCTGGATCGGCGACCGGGTAAACCTCCCTCGCGTGACCGGCCTCAGATTCGCCGCCGTGGAATTCATGCCGGAGGAATCCGGGATTCCTGCCCTGGCGAGTCGTGATACCCTTGATGCCCTGGTGACTGACGGATCCCTCTCCCTCTCTTCACTGATACCTGCATTCATGGTGGTTCCAACGAGTGACGCCGCCGGTTGGGCTGCGGGAACCCACATCATCCGGGGCAATCGCGCTATCATACCGAATCCCACCGCGGTCTTCGATTCCGAGCGTTTATATCTGTACCGAAGTCTATGGGTTGACGAAGGACGCCATTGGCGCGACACACTACGAGATCGCCGTGAGTGTTCAGCCACTGGATAATCAGCGCACCTTCCTGGCAACGGTGACGGATTTCCTGGGACGCCTGATCGGCCGGGACACGCAGGAGGGGATCGTCACCCTGACATTCCTGCGCGATGGGATTACAGAACGGTCATTTGAATGGATGCCGCTGGCCTTCATGTCAGAAACCGAACCGGGACAGTACCTGGTGACTCTTTCGATCACCGACACCAATTCCGGAAACACAGTCAGTCGCTCGATCGTCGTGACATTATCGGGTTAGGCGGTACCGGATTAGAGCCGGTGCGCCTCCCTCAGTCGAACCGATCGCATACAGCCTTCTTCCCTGTACCAGCTGGAGTCTGGGTTCAAAGGGGAGACGTAATCTGCCGCGATATACACCATCTGAG
>JALGWK010000452.1 GCA_025774205.1 bacterium | reverse complement strand
GAATGAGATCGAAAAGATCCGTTCCGAACAGGTGAGTGAAGAGGACCTCGAATTCGCCCGCACGGCCAGGATCAGCGCCTTCCCGGCCCAGTTCTCCTCCATCTCGAGGATTATCCGGAACTTCGCCAATCTGGAATTCAACGGACGATCGATGGACTACTACTCCACCTACGAGGAGCGGTATGCCGCGGTCACCCTGGATGACATCAGCCGAGTCGCCAACAAGTACCTGAATCCGGATCGGATGATCATTATGATCTCCGGGAACATCGAGGAATGCCGCGCCGGCGCGGACAGGATGCTGCCCAACCAGCAGACTATCGATGATATGGCAGCGGCGTTTGGTGGCAGGACGATCGACGGACTGGCAGAAAAATACGGCGATGGTGAGGTGCACATCCTCAGATTGAAGTAGAACCCGGCGGTCGGTGATAATCCGGCAGTACCCGTCGGTCGGTGATATTCTGGAGGAATGATGTCTGAGCCTGTCCCGTGTGGTCGGGGCGGGCTCGGATTGTTTCAGGCCGTGCGGGTACTGGTAGAATTCATGTCGGTTACACCAGGAGCTTCAGCCGGATCCGGTTCTGCTTCGAGGAGTTCCTGCATGAGTTCATCGATCAGTTCCGCCACTGTGTACATCCGGTCGACTCGGTGCACATTCGAACCGCAGAAGATGAGACCATCGTCGACGTCACCGGCCCAGGAATCGGTCAGGGCTTTGGCGATGCAGTACCTGGCGGTATCGATCCGGCAGGCGGTCAGGCATCGATAGGGGCATTTGAGCTTCTTTTTTACCCCTTCTTCAAGGTCGATGAGGAGTTGATTGCGGATGGCCCGGCCCGGAAGACCGACCGGGCTCTTAATGATCACAATATCCTCTTCGGTCGCGTCGAGGAATGCCTGCTTGAACTCCATAGACGCGTCACACTCCTCGGTGGCGACGAAGCGGGTCCCCATCTGGACCCCGGCAGCCCCCCGGGAGATCATGTCGGCAATATCGTGGCCGGTATAAACACCTCCCGCCACGATGATCGGGATGCCGCGGCCATACTTGTCTTCAAATGGTTTAACCGTTTCCAGTAATTCCGGCAGCAGAATCTCCAGGGAGTAGTCTTCCATATTGTCGAGCTGCTCGAGCGAGAAGCCCAGGTGTCCGCCGGCCTTGGGGCCTTCGAGGACGAAGGCGTCGGGAATGCGCTCAAAGCGCCTGTCCCAGGTGCGCGAGATGATCTCGGCAACCCGGGCCGAACTTACGATCGGCACCAGGTTTACGTTCGTGTCGGGGACGAGATCGGGAAGCTTGGTGGGGATCCCCGCTCCGAATATCACGACCAGGATGCCGGCTCGTACCGCAGAGGTGATCAGGTCCTCGACGTTGCTGAGCACACCCATCACGTTCACCGCCAGGATACCGTCGGTCATCGACCTGGCCTTGGTGACCTCCCGCTCAAGGGCCTCAATCGAACTCTTCTCGTATTCCTTCCAGGGCGACTCGAGATCACCGAGTCCCACACAGGAGATGGTGCCTATCCCGCCCCGTTTTGCGACAGCGGCAGCAAGTCCAGCCATGGAAACGCGCACACCCATCCCCCCCTGTATGATTGGGATGTCAGCTGTTACGCTTCCAATGCGCATTTTAGGAATCTTCACGTAGCCCTTTCACCGATCTCTCAGATGAGATCGCCACCCAACCCATCCCATAGATAAAGAAGTACCCAGACAAATCATTTCCAATCGTGATTATAGTTGAAAATGATTAACACTACATCCTGTATCGGCAGATCGACGCCCTGGGCCGACAGGACTGATCGGGAGATCGGTCCGGGCGCTACTTCAGTCGCTTGATGATGTGCCAGCCCTGTCCTCGGCATCGTAGACGGCCATTTTAACCTTATCTACCCTCAGCCGAAAACTGACGTCTCCGAACGACTTCACCATCCCCGCCCGCGCGTATTCCGTACCACCCGGGAGAGGTTCGACCTCGAGGTTGTGCATGGCATAGATGCCGGGGTGGGAATCGTCGGTGTACTCCTGGACCATGGCGTCGAAATCCTCGCCGCGGCGGGCTCGTTTGAACAGTTCCTTCGCCAGGTCGCCTCTTCCTGCGTCCGGGTGATCCCGGGGATCTGCCCCTCGAACGAGACCAGCAGGTGCTGCACCTCTACCCGCTCGGGTTCCCTGCCGCATCCCACCAGAGTGACCAGCGCTGCCAGAAACAGTATCCTGATTGAAACCTTCACGATGTGTCCTTCGACTGGAGTTGATTCAATTTGACCTGGACCTCCAGGGTCACCTGGTAGGGAATCCCCGGTTCGTCCTCCACGGTCCGGAGAATCCAGACCGTCCCCGAATATATACGATCGGCCTCTTCCCTGCCCCGAAAACGTTCCGCGATCGCCTGTTCCACAGCTTTCACGATCGCAACGACACGGGCCTGCCGCATGGCCATGACGACCGATGGGATGTCCTCATCATCGCAGCGTCCGGTCACCTCGTACAGGAGCAGTCCTTCACGTTCCTGCCCGACCTCCTCCGGAACTTCCAGTTCCAGCGAGGCGACAATGAGCCCGCTGCGGAGGGTGCGGTAAGTGCAGCGGCCGGGCTGGAGGGTGCCGGTGGTCGAGGCAGTCATCTTCCGGTCCAGCACGCCTGCCGAATACTCGAACTCGATGCCGTAGATGAATTCGGCGGCGCTCCGCATCGCCTCCATCCTGGCTCCCCGTTGTGCCACCGACAGCCTGGCTTCGGCCAGCGTGGCGGCCGGGTTCTTCTGCTGCATCGACTGGAGCGCACGCTGAGCCGTCGTCTCGGTGACGACAGCGGCCGCTGAATACCCCTCGGCGATGATCTTCGACTGGGCTCGGACGGCGGCGGGATTCAGGCAGAGGATTGCGAGTGGAGCGATAAGCGTCGACGGCCTCTTCATCGGATCACTCCTG
>JALGWK010000451.1 GCA_025774205.1 bacterium | reverse complement strand
ATCGACCGTGAGACGCCCGATGATGGCGGTCGGCGGCAGAGCGTCACCGAGCGGCCAGATCACGCTCATACCCGCCAGGGCGATGATCGGGTTCAGACCCATGGTGTTGAAGAGGAGGACCAGCGGTACCCCGATGACCGGCGCCGCTCCCCACATGAGTACTGCTTCCGACACCGGTAACAGCAGGAAGAGAGTGGCGAAGACGATCGCGACTGGAAGGGTGACGGTGGTCACTGCCAGCAGGCCCCGGACCCCGGTCAGGGTCATGATCTGAACCAGGATGCCCACGCAGGTCAGGGTGGCGATCAGGGGCAGAAGCTGTTCCATGGTCTCCCGGGAGATCCTGACCACGTCGAGCTTCACCGGAGAAAGGAACCACGAGAGCCCGGCCGCGCAGAGGAACATCAGGGGCATCCCGATGATCGGGGTTGAATGTGGCCACTTCCGCCCGATGAATATCAGGCAGGCGAAGAGGAGGAAGGGCAGGATCACCCGCCACCAGTTCATCCCTTCGGGAGGCACCGGCAGTTCCTCGAGCGCCTTTTCAATGTCTGTTCCCCCGCCCTTCCAGCCGAGGATGAAGATCGTCAGCAGGGCTGCCACCACACAGGGTATAAGCAGAGGCAGGAAGAACCCGATGTAGGGCATGTTCACGCCGGCGGCGGTCATCATGGCCCAGAGGCTCACAGGCGGCGCCGCAGCGCTCAGGCCCGCGATGATGAAGACGATCGCCGCCGTCCGCACCAGCGGAATCCCCATGTAGTGGAGAACGATCGCGACCATCCCGCCGGTGATGAGGACCGTCACGCTCCCGGCCCCGGTGAGCGCGCCGGGCAGCAGGAGAAGGATCGTAAGGAGCACCAGCAGGACGGCCCGCTGCTGGTGGAACCGTGTTAGCATCCCCCGAACGACGAAAGCGATGCCCCCTGATTCTTTCAGGAGGTTCATGAAGAGTGTGGCGGTGATGAAGATCAGGTTGATATCGAGGTAGGTGATCGAGCCTTCAGCGATATGGCGGGTGGGAATCCCGAAACCACCGGCCAGGGCGCCCGCCAGCGCCGCCGACAGCATGGCCAGTTCGGTAGAGAGCTTGAACAGCTTGGCGACGACATAGACCGCCACCATGACGCCGAGAATGATCCCGGCGGAAGCGAACATGCTCACCGGGCAGTACCCGAAATGCCGAAGAGCTCCTCCAGAACCCCGCTGAGTTCCATGTTCTTCTCATACAGCAGCAGGGGGATCCCGCCGTTTTCGGCGAGGATCGTGAAGCGGCGATCCTCGTTCCCGGCGCTCCTCACCAGAAGCAGATCGGCGTTGGGACAGACGGCGTCGATCGATTGTTCGTCCGTATTGTCCCCCTGCGAGGCGCCCTGGGCGCGTCGCTCCATCCCTTCGATGTGGGCCCCGATGATCAGGATGCCCTGCTTCTTTGCCTCTTCGATCAGGGCCGCCGTCCTCTGCAGCTCATCCTGGATCGAGACGCCGGCTGCTCCCATCCCCTTGAGGCTCGCCCCGCAAACGATAACGAGCGTCTTCACCTGGTTCCCCGAGTCGCGCCGGTCGACGAGGTCCTGTGCAGAAGCCTGCAGCAGTTCCTCATGTTCGATGCCCAGTCGTCGCAGGAAGATCTTCACGTAAGCCGGCCCGGGACTCTGACCGCACGAAGTGAGAACCACCGGCACCGCGGCCGTGATGTCCGCATCCTGGGCCTGGAGCTGATCTGGGGTGAGGGTGAGAAGAGAGAGGATGAACGCAGTTCCTGCGATCGACCTGATGGTACGGCTCATGGTGTTTCCCTCCGTGGGGATCGGTGGAGCAAGGGGCCGATTGGCACCGAGTCTTTACTCCTGAATATCCCGGTCGGATGGCCGCCTCATCCCGAAGCGTACAGTCGCTGCCAGGGCGAGGAGATAGAGCCCGGCGATGACCGGGAAGAGAGGATGATCCCCGCTCCGGGCATCGTGGAACCGCGTTGTGCCGATCTCCGGCAGCGGCATCGGGTCCCAGGGGAGGCCGTACCGAAGCGCCAGCCCTCGGATATGGAGCAGATGCACGATCGGAATATCCCGGGCGGCCATTTCGAAGACGACGCCCCGCCTCTCCCGTTCCGGCAGGGACATCCCCCGGTTGAGGCCGGGATCGAGATCGAGGATGAGCGGGCTGGTTCCCATGTTGGCGTACGCTCCACCCGTGTTAACGAAGGCGGCAATATTCGAATCATCTCCCCCCTCCCCCCCACCGAGGTAGAAGCACAGGCGAGCGGCGACATTCGCTGTCAGATCATCTGCCGAAATGAACGGCAGTCCGGACGCCATGACCTGCCCGATAAGCCGCTGGCGGACTTCAGGTTCGAAATCACTTCCGGT
>JALGWK010000450.1 GCA_025774205.1 bacterium | reverse complement strand
CACATCAGGTACGGAGAGAGGATCCTCTATCCGAGAACTCCGGACATGAGACCCTCCCTCGGTGAGTGGGCGACCGTAAAGCAGATGCAGGATTTTATCAGACACTGCCTGGCCACCGGCGAAGGGATGCGGCCGGGACCCGAGCCACGATGGCTCGTGGTTGGAGGCTGGATGTCGGATGTGTGGGATCCGCCGGTGTTCCGCAAGGAGCTGATCGATGCCGTGGCTCCCGATAACCCGGTCTACCTTGTACGGTACACTCACGGCAGCGCCGCCAACAGCAAGGCTCTTGAACTGGCCGGTGTCACCCGCGACACCCCCGATCCTTCCGGTGGTCATATCAAGAAGGACGAGAACGGAGAGCCCACGGGCGAATTCGTCGAGCGGGCGCCCTCACAGCTGATGCGACTCATCCCGTCCCTGCCTCGGACGACCGATTATGAGGAGAGTCGCAACCTCGTGGAGGGGACCGAACTGGCCCTGGCCAGCGGGCTCACGACCATCCACGGCGCCAGTATGACGGGCTATGACGAGATCCAGCGACGGATCAAACTGTACGAGGTGGGTCTACTCCGGATCAGGATCAACGAGATGGTGAACGAGTCCGCGGCGAAGAGGCTGGGACAGCCGCTGAACCACAACAACAAATACTTCGTCCGGTCAGTCAAGGCCTTCGCGGACGGAGCCCTGGGATCGAGGGGGGCGCTCTTCCTCGAGGAGTACAGCGACTACCCGGGTTACTTCGGGGAACCGCGACAGAGTGAGGACCAGATCGCGAAGTCGGCGACCGAACTGCTCCCGATGGGCTTCAATATGCGGATACACTGCATCGGTGACGGTGCCAACCATATCGCCATCAACGCCTGGGAGCGGGCCCTGAAGGCCACCGGGATCGACGGCAGGGACGCCAGGTTCGCGCTGGAGCATTGCCAGATGCTCATCCCGGAAGACATACCGAGACTCCTCGAACTGGGGATCGTGGCTTCCATGCAGCCATTGCATGCCACCGAAGATATGCACTTCGCCGAAGCCAGGATGGGTTCCGAACGGTTGAAGACCGCCTATATCTGGAGCGATCTGATCGACCTCGGTGTCCCGATGGCGACGGGGACCGATTTCTCCGTCTCTCCCTACAACCCGTGGTACACCCTGCACGCGGCAGTGACCCGGCAGGACAGGGAGAACAATCCCCGGGGCGGCTGGATCCCTGAACAGGCCATGACGAGGGAGGAGGCTCTGCGGGCTGCCACCATGGGTGGCGCCTACGTCATGTTCGCCGAGGATATCCTGGGCTCGATCGAGGTCGGGAAACTGGCCGATTTCGTGATCATTCCGGTCGATTACATGACCATTCCGGCTGAGGATATCTGGAAGATCGAACCGGACATGACCGTTATCGGAGGAGTGGTGGTCTACACCCGGCCGGTGAGGTGAGGGATTAACGTGACCATCGGGACACGAACGAGTAGTGTCCCGATGCCACCCGATAGACGGCAGATTCTTCCTCATACGCGAGGAAGGTGACACCCTCGGCGTCTCGAGCGTGCTTCCCGCCCTCTCTGACTTCATCCGCGTTCCGGGCCGGGACGTAGACCGTCGCTTCGGTGTTCGGCGGAACCGTCACCTGCATCGTGAACCGCTTCCCCCGGCGCTGCCAGTTACATTCGATCTGTCCGCGCACGGAATTGTAGTGCGCCCTGGCGTGGGTCAGGTCGCCCGCCGGCCGGGGCCGGATGATGATCCGGTCGAATGCCTCCGCCTCGGGGTGCGGCTGGATACCGCCCAGCCACCTGAAGAACCACTCGCTAACCGAGCCGAACATGGGATGGTTGTGAGAGAAGGTGTTGTCGCTGAGGGCCCAGTGTTCCCAGAGGGTCGTGGCGCCGTTCGCCAGCATGTAACCCCAGCCGGGGAAGGAGTCCTGTGTAACCACCTCGAAGGCCAGATCGTCGTACCCGGTCGTGGCGCCGTTCGCCAGCATGTAACCCCAGCCGGGGAAGGAGTCCTGTGTAACCACCTCGAAGGCCAGATCGTCGTACCCGGTCCGGCTCAGCACATCCAGGAGGAAGCGAGTGCCGAATATCCCGGTGGCGAGATGTCCCTCGTGCTCATTACGGATTATGTCCACGAGCTGAGTCAGGACGGCTGCCCGGTCCGTCTCGGGGAGCAGGTTCAGGAAGAGGGCAGAGGCCTGGCTTGCCTGGGTTCCCGGGCCGATAAGGCCGGTCCCGGCATCCAGGAACTCTTCCCG